>DBCM01000039.1 GCA_002293045.1 Flavobacteriales bacterium UBA958
TCAATACCTTGTCCAGAAGCGGTGAAAGGAGCGATTGATGAGGCATGGATTCGTTTTCAAAAGGGACAATTAAACATTCAAAAGAAGGATAAAAAGAAGGGTATTTTGAATCGACCTTTGCTGGTTCGTTTATCCGCAGGGGTATTAGGAATCGTTGTGGTTTTATTTATTGTAAATTGGATATTTGCAAGGGACGATGGTGCTACTCCAATCACCCCGAACTCTTCCCTAGTTTATTTTACACGAAACGAACGCATTTTTATCGATACCACCTTAAAAAGATATAAACCCCTCAGATCAACCGTTTCCTTAAGTTCAAATTCAACGGGCCTTGCTTATCAAATCAGGCAGGCCTTTGTAAATAAAAAGGGAGAGGCGCTTTACACTTCGTTATCCAAGGGCTTAAATGATTTTTATTATAATCCACGGCCACTCAAGGACAGCACTGTTGAAAATACCCTTGAAGGCACTTCTTCTTTGACAGAATGTGATGGAAAAGCGATTCTAAAATGTAAGAACGCATCTGCTTATGACGTCCTTTTAATCGCGTTTAATGAGCAGACAAGTTCGCCGGTTTACAGCCTACGGATACGCACAGGTACCACAGAACAATTCCAGCTGTCGAAAGGCACACAAGTTCTAATTTTACCCGGTAAAGAGTTTTCTGGGTCCGTTCATCTTCCCTTTAATGTGTGGGATTACAACTTCGATCAAGGGCTCCAGCAGGTGTATACCTTTGGTGGAGGGTTATCATTTGCCGTAGTATTTCGTGGGGATTGGGGAGAAGAGTTCTCCTTTACTAACCCATATCAATGTTTTAAATTGAATCCCTAATTATGTTGTATAATGTAACCGTTAGTATTGATCCATCTATTGAATCCGATTGGGTTTTATGGATGCAAGAGAGTCATATTCCCGAGGTTCTTCAAACTAAGTGCTTCCATAAATGTGTGCTTTCTAAAGTACATGGTAACGAAGCCGGCGAATGTACGTTTTCAGTGCTTTATTGGGCCTTAAGTAAGGAAGATTATGAACGGTATCATTTGGTCCACGCCCCGCGATTACAGGCGGAACACTCCGCGCGTTACGAAGGTAAATTTGTGGCCTTTAGAACTACCATGGATTTAATCTCAGAACTCAAGCCATGAATGTTAAAGCAAAAAAACACCTAGGCCAACATTTTTTAATCAATACTGCGGTGTGTGAGAAAATCGCCGAAGCCTTACCTGTTTTCGCTACACCAATGAATGTAGTGGAAATTGGACCGGGAAAGGGCGCGATTACTGATTTTTTTCTTAAACGAACCGACATAGATTTTTGCGCATTTGAAGTAGATTTGGAATCCGTTTTATATCTAAAAAAAGCACATCCGACGTTCAATAAAGTATATAGCCAAGATTTTTTAGAGGCAAACTTTAGCGAGTATTTCCAAGAATCGCAGTTTTGTGTGGTGGGCAATTTCCCATATAACATTTCGTCTCAGATCTTATTTAAATGTTTAGAGTCAAAGGATCAAATCCCTTTAATTCTCGGCATGTTTCAGAAAGAGGTGGCGCGCAGAATTGCAGAGCCCCCAGGCAGCAAAGAATATGGAATATTAAGCGTTTTGATGCAAGCGTACTATGAGGTTAGTTATTTATTTACGGTAGAGCCGGGGTCTTTTTATCCGCCCCCAAAAGTAAAATCTGGCGTAATACGCTGCGTGAGAAACAGCCGAACCGCCTTAGGATGTGACGAGAAACTTTTTGTTAAAGTAGTAAAAGCCGCCTTTAACCAACGCCGTAAGACCTTGCGGAATTCAATTCGGGCTGTTTTTCCGAACGTAATTTTAACCGAGGAGTTTGAATCACAGCGCCCAGAACAACTTTCGGTAGCATCTTTTATTCAACTAACCCAATTAATCGAACCTTATGTCAACGACTAAACTTACCCCTCTTGAAATGCTTCAATCCGCCGAGCTAGAAACGGTTCTAAGCGGTGTGAAATTAATGGAAGAAAAAGGTAAAATAAGCCAATTGCCGGACCTGTTTAAATGTTATTTACTACATACTGAATTGCCACATAAAAAGGCACTTTATGAACTATTGGCCTCTATTTCGGCTAAAGGAGCCCAGGAAGCATGGATGGATTTGTTGTTAAATCAGGAGTTCAATGATGTTAAAGGACAAATCGTTAATGTGCTGTGGAATACACGGTTAGATTTTAGTGGTGAATTAGCGTTTTTTGTAGCCTTAGCGGTACAACTGGATTATTTAGGTACCCTTGAGTGTTTAACCTTGATTGAACACATGGAGGGGCCATTTCAAGAGCAACAACTCTTGGAGTCTGAACTTGTATTAAAAGAGTACATTAATAATCAACCCGCGGATGGGGACCAAAAACAACAGCTAATCGTATCGCTGGTTCAACATCTTGAACAATTAAAAACGCAGGAAGATGACGGCCTATTTTTCGAGTAATATCGTGTTGTATCGTTGAATAACAGCGTCATTCATTTGTATGAATTTCTCATGGTTAGAGGCGTAAAAAGCAAAGCTTTTTTCGTAAGATGCCTTCGTTGTACCATGCGAAGACAAAAGGGCTTTTAAGGCTCTGTCGAGCTGTTTCTTGTATTGGACGGGAGCACCATAGGTTTTTTGATAATGCATTTCAAGGAGATAAACTTCCGCCATAAGATCAATCATTTTGTGTTCTTCAATCACAGATGAATTGTCATTGTTGGATTGACAAGCAAACAAGAGAAAAACGCAAAAGATGCTAAGTGCTAGTTTCATAATCGATTAAACAAAAGGCGTTTTCCGTTGCTGCCTTCAATCACGTTTCCGCCCTCATATACGATGCAACCGTTAACAAAAGTTCTGCTTATTTCATGGCTAAAGGTGACCCCCTCAAAAGGAGACCAGCCACATTTATAAAGCAGGTTGTTTCTACTAACCGCGGTTTTCTGCGTGGGATTTATTTCCACCAAATCCGCATAATATCCCTCTTTGATATAGCCGCGTTTATTAATGCGGAATAAATCTGCAGGCGCATGAGCCATTTTTTCTACAATACGCTCTATGGAAATCACGCCTTGAATTGATTTTTCAAGCATGGCGAGTAACGCATGTTGAACTAATGGGCCACCCGATGGCGCATGTAGATAGTCCTGTCCTTTTTCTTCGAGGGTGTGGGGCGCATGGTCGGTTGCGATGACATCAATTTGATTTTCAAGGACCGCTTTCCAAATGGCTTCGCGATCTTCGTGGGTTTTTACGGCAGGATTCCATTTGATTAAATTTCCTTTCGTGGCGTAATCTTCATCACTGAACCATAAATGATGCACACAGGCTTCTGCCGTGATTTTCTTTGCTTTCAAGGGCAATGTATTGGAGAAAAGTCCCGTTTCTTTTCCTGTAGAAATATGCAACACATGCAGCCTCGCTCCCGTTTTTTTTGCGAGTTCAACCGCAAAAGATGACGAGAGGTAACAGGCGTCTTCACTTCGAATTAGCGGGTGCATTTCAATCGGAATTTCCAATCCAAACCTTTCTTTTGCTTTAGCAAGATTATTCTTGATGGTGGTCTCATCTTCGCAATGGGTAGCGATTAGCGTTGGCGCATTTGCAAATACATGCTCCAAGGTGTTGTAATTATCCACCAACATATTGCCCGTGGATGACCCCATAAAGATTTTAATTCCACATACTTGTTCTGAATTGGTGCGCATCACCTCATCGTAATTATCGTTTGAAACGCCCATGAAAAAGGAATAATTTCCAATGGATCTTTTCGCTGCAATGGCGTATTTGTCTTCCAAAAGGGCCTGAGTTAAGGCGTTAGGCACCGTGTTTGGCATTTCCATAAAGGAGGTGATTCCTCCGGCAGCTGCTGCGCGCGATTCCGTGTAAATGTCTGCTTTGTGGGTGAGTCCCGGTTCTCTGAAGTGTACTTGGTCGTCAATACATCCTGGGATTAAAAGGTTCCCGTTCAGATCAATTTCTCGTGCGCAAGGGAGGTCAATTTGACCGCCAATAGATTCAATGATTTCATCGCGAATGCTTAAATCTGCATAATACCGATGCCCTTCATTGACAATCTGGGCATTCCGAAGTATAGTTCGACTCATAATTTCATGGTTCTCATTTTCCAAACGCCGAGTAGCGCCTCTTTAAAGATTCCTGTGCTCATTTTCGATTCGCCGTATAAACGGTCTTTGAACGTGATTGGAACTTCAGCGATTGGATGTTTGTGTTTTCGCACGGCATATTTCATACATATCTGAAAAGCATATCCCTTGAAGTGAATAATGTCTAGGTTAATGGATTGTAGTGCTTGGTTTGTGTAACATTTGAATCCAGCGGTGGAGTCGTGTACCCCAATCCACAAAACCAACCGCACATAAAGGTTGGCAAAATAAGACAGCAACCACCGGCTAAAAGGCCAGTTTTCAATCTTTCCCCCCTTACAATACCGAGAGCCAATTGCGAG
>DBCM01000080.1 GCA_002293045.1 Flavobacteriales bacterium UBA958
TGGCTTCCGCTTGGAGGATACGTTAAAATCGCCGGAATGATTGACGAATCCATGGATAAGGATCAAATGGCGCAACCGGCAAAACCCTATGAATTTAGAACCAAAAAACCGTGGCAGCGACTTATTATTATGATTGGCGGGGTAACGGTTAATTTGATTGCAGGGTTTATCATTTATGGGGCTATTGCGTGGTATTGGGGCGGCGCTGAATTGAACACTGCAAAACTAAAGTCGGGCATGGCCATACACCCCTACTTGGCAAAATACGATGTGGTTTCAGGAGACTTGATCACCAAAGTCGATGGCGAGGAGGTTACCTCATTGGACGACATTAATCGAGGGCTTTTATTGCGCAACAAAACAACACTTACCTTGGTCCGGGACGGGAAGACCCTTGAACGAAAATTGCCCGAAGGCATTGATCAGGAACTTTTTCAAAATGGAGCCATGTCAATTGCAACGCTAAGGGCGCTTTCCCAGGGGGTTGAATCAATTACCCCCGGAGGTTTGGCGGAGAAAGCGGGCTTAAAGAAAGGCGACCAACTCTTGAACATTGATGGGGAACTGGTTACGTATTTCGACGACATTCAAACCGCATTATATGCAAAACGATCAAAGAAGGCGGCTTTATTCGTTCTTCGCGGAACAGATACCGTGTTGATTCAAACAAAGGTTACCGAAGAAGGAACCATCGGTTTTGGGGCTAAAAACGAGTATACTAGGGATACTCTCGCTATAACCAAGGTAAGGTATAGTTTAGGCGAAAGCATGTCAAAAGGCATCGTTGGAGGAACTCAGCTGTTAAGAGATTATGTAGCACAATTTAAGTTTGTGTTCACTAAAAAAGGGGCAACATCTGTGGGTGGGTTTACGCGCATTGGAGATATGTTCGCTCCGGTTTGGGATTGGAAAGTGTTTTGGTTTAATACCGCGTTTTTGTCCTTTGCCTTGGCATTCATGAATATCCTGCCGATTCCAGCCCTTGATGGCGGTCACGTGGTATTTCTATTGTACGAATGGATTACGGGCAAGGAAGCGCCACAGAAAATTCTTGAATACGCACAGTATGTAGGGGTTTTCTTATTGTTAGGCTTAATGATTTATGCCAATGGGAACGACTTGATTCAGTTAGTCTTCAAGTAAATTCATTTTACCTTGAATCCCTAACCCAATCAGCGTTGCACGCGTTTTAGCTAGCGATGCTTTAGGCCCCTCAAAATATTCATCAACAGTTTGATGGAATAAGAACAACCAATCCGTAAATAATTCCTTGGTAAGCGGCATGTGGAGATGCTTATTTGTTACATTTTCCGTATATCCGGCTTCATCTAAAAGTATGAAGCGCCAAAACTGCTTCATGCGAGGAAGGTGCTCCTCCCAGTTAAGGTCTTTGAAAAAAGGACGAAGTGCGCTTGATTGCATGACCTTAGAATAAAAATGATCAACAAGAAGTTCAATGTCCTCTGTTGATTGTATATCTTGTTTCATGTTCAAAATTAGAAAAAAGCACGCAGTTCCATGCCGCCATTATGTACAACGTTGATTCCTGCTGGCTTTCTGCCCGAATAAACAAGATTTAATTGTAAATTCTTGCCAACATTGCGTTGCCAAGTAACAGACCAAGTATAATTTGACCCCGGCCTCAAGGCTTCGAGCATTTCAAAGGCCACTGGAGTAAGTGGATTTCCATTAAACGTTAAATTAAGGTATTTAAAAGCCCCTTGGATGCTTCCTTTTTGTGTGGTATTATATTTCACCTCTAATCCAAGTTCTTTGGAGTTGCTTTGCTCCGTCCCATAGATCGGTTGGTTGGCTTTGGACGATAATTTTCCATCGAGCGAAACCCGGTAATTGGTCGTGGGTTGATAGGCACATTCCATACGTAGATACTGATAACGAACTCGGTAGTTTCTTCCTTGGGTGTAATCAACGGAAGAAGTTTTTTCTCCTTGTTGTCCTTCTGCCTTAAGTGAAACGGATGGAATCATGTTCCAACGTATCATTACTTCGTTATAGCCGATTGCCTTGGCGTCGAATCCAGTGGCTAAAAGGGTTTTGTTAAGGTTTTTATTGATAATGTAATGACCATGGATTTTTGCTGAGGTTCTAAATAAATACAAGGAATTTCTTAATGAAAACGCCGAAGAAATGAGTGAACTGTTCAATATGTCGGCATTGAGCGGGTTCAATAGGGCAGCAACATCTAAGGCGCTTAATTTTCGCGTTGCGCGCATTCTAAGTTGGTTGGAAACGTGTGATAACCCCTTTAAAAACCCTGTTTTTTTATTCCAAATCAATTCAGGACGCCAAAAAAAGCTTTGATTGTATTCATTGGAATAGGTTTTTTGATATGCATTACTTGGGGTGAATATTCGAATATAGTTGGCTTGATCGATGAATGCAGCGGTCTCAAATTCATTTAAATCCTTTACCCCATCGCCGTTATAATCTACCCAAGTATATACTCCCTGACCAGAATTGACCTCTAGGTAGATAAAGCTTCGTTTTTGTTCTAAGCCAGATCCGACTTCGTAGTAGGTATCAAAGGTTAACGCCCCTTTTAAAAGACGCTTAGATAGATTAATGCGCCCAACCAGGGATTGGTCTGGCGCTACTTGGAGCAAGGAGCTGTCCAACACACTTAAATTTCGTAGTCCAAGAACAAATCCGTATTGCCCCCCTTTTCGATCTCGAATTTGAATTTCTCCACCCAGTGTTGTTCCGCGGGCAGCGGCCTCAAAACCAGAGCTATCAGGACGCCAATCAAAACGTTCTCGATAAAATAGTTTTAACAGGGATTGACTACTGTCTGCATTTTGAAGGTATCCTTGAATGTCATAAAATGCATAGCTTGTTGAGTTCATTCCGACCAATGCATCCCTTCGGTTAAGTTCTTGATCATCTTTAATGCCGATTTTAATCCGGTTTATGGTTTGAGAAGCATCCAGACGGTGTCTAATAAACTGTGCGTTAACCAGTCCGGTACTATTCAATATACTCGCATCCCAGGAAACAGCAAGTCCTTTGTCTTTAATGTTTCCTTCAGAATATACACGGGTGCCTTTGAATACCGAACCTACGGTAAAAGACTGCGCTTGTAAGCTGAGTGAGCCGGTTTTAGCATGTTGGATTTTGTGAGACAACTTAGCATTCCATTGCGGGCCAACAAAATTGATGTTTCTTACATTCCAATCGCGATCAAATTCCACGGCCCGATAGGGCTCAATAAATGAGAAATTAGTTCCAAGAAGTTCCGACTCTAGGCTCGTTACATGGTTCCATCGCAAAGGGATTATGGCGCCTTGCCGAATTATTTTGCTTCGATTTCCTAATCCCCAGTCGTTTTGTCGGTCTGTGCTTGCGAATAAATTAACGGCAGATTCCGTGGCGGAAAACTCCGTTTCGAGTGACCATTTATTTCCTATGTTCTGTTTAATTCCCGCGCTGATCATACGTTTTCGTTTTGGGGCGTTAATCCGCTGAATCGGCATGTAGTTTCCTTGAGGCACCCCGCCAACAGGGCTCACCCATTTATAAACAGCCCCAAATGCCGTGGTTTTTTCTAAGAGGTAGTTGCCTTTATTGGGACCGACGAATAAAAATGTTGCGCGATATTTTGCTGAATTTGGGTTAATGGAGAAGACCAGTACCGAGTCAAAGCCAAGGGAATCAATGAGTCGATAAAGGTTTTGGTTGGCTTGATATCCAACGGAATCGAGGGTGCTTAAATATGCGTTGCTTAAACTGTCGCCCGCGTTGGCAATGATCTGTTTAGTTGTAGGACTTAAGCTCAATTGTAGGGGTTGGTTTTTTAGGTCTTGTTCTTGATAATAATTTAGCCAAGTGGATGTGCTTTTAGTGGTGAAGCCCACATGCTGTTGAATTAATCCGCGAGTATACGCTTGGTCAGCATATTGAAATTCTACTACGATACGAACATCCTTGGTTATTAGGTTTCTAGCCGTAAACACCAATTCCGCGCTATTATAGTCTATGGTATAATCGAATTCTTGCCCGCGCTGTAATAAGTGGCCATCAATATATACCCGTTCTGTACCGGATAAAACAACAATAAAGGGCTCGTTTTCTGCTCCGATTAGCCGATAAGGACCTTGATTGTTTTCGATTCCTTGAATGATTTGCCGTTGGAATTTACCCTTTGATAATCCCATGCTAGATTGTAGTTTTATTTGCTTGTCTTTGCTTGTATTGAATGCGTGTGTTAGGGTCAAACCTTGTCCTCTTTTTTTATAATTAAGGAAGTATCCTTCGGGTTTAGCAATCCAAAAATCTCCAGCCGTGAGCTTAAAACGATCGGTATATAGTTGTATAAAAACCTGGTCGAACTCTTGAAGCTTACTCGTATTCCCGTCTGGTTGTATGGGAATGTTAGCATCAGAGACTGAGGCAGAAATGTTGAGTTTTTCAGAAAGTTTCCCCGTTAATTCGAGGTTTAGTGTAGAATTTATTCCAAGATTTTGGCGATTTCCAAAGGTTACGCCCCTGGATATACTACCGCGTTTATTGATGTCATTCCCTCCAAAAATCTGATCAATTAAAACGGATTCTTCGGGAATACTATACAAGTTGTTGTTGTTGGCTGGAATTAAAACAAGAGAATCGTAAAGCTGCTGTTTTGGGGATAAATTAATGGTTAAACGAAGGTATTTCACCACTACTAAACCGCTAATTTCGGGACGAAAAAAAATAGTTTTATCTATGTAATCTACACCATATAGGGAGCTAGAAAGCGTATCCGATTTATAAATACACAAAACACTTCCCGGTAATATGGATAGGGAATCTAGGCGCTGTGGTGTAATTCCTGCGATTAATTCGCGCTGTTGGAAATTTGACTGCCCGAATAGTACTCCCCCAAAGAGTAAGGTTATCCAGAAGCACCAATATTTATTCATTATTACGAAATTACGGAATGTAAACTAACGGGGTTTGCTAATTTTGATTGTAATTTGCAGCGGATGAAATATATATCACTCTTTTTTTACATAATCCCATGGCTTATTTATAGTCAAGACACCTTGTTGCTTATAATTGATGCGGATGAGGTACACCTGGGGAACCCTTCGTTATATGATGACTTTAACGGATCAACCTTAGACCAATCCCGATGGTATGGTTATTACCCATGGGGTGGGTTGTCATTGGACGCAAAGACGTATACCGACCCGACCTTGTGTAACCAAAGAAATGGCGTACTCACACTTTCCATAGATACCGTATCGGAATGGAGGACGTTCCCGAGTTGGATGGTAGATGCTTCAAAAATCGAAAGCGACCCCACATTAATGCGCAATGGCCAGGTAGAAATAAAGCGTTTAACCTCCGCTGCGTGGAGTAAAAGGCAGTTTCGTTATGGATATTTCGAGGCGCGTTGTTTCCTTCCCGAAGGAAAAGGGTATTGGCCAGCATTTTGGCTATATGGCGGAAATCCAAATGAGGAAATTGACATAATGGAGGCGAAAGGAGAACGAAAATCGTCCTATCACGTGGACATACACTGTCCAAATCGCTGTGATCGAATAAAGCAATTTGGTTTAATTGATAAACCGTTTGGTCATTGGGTAAAAACCAATCAACGCCTTTCTACGTCTTGGGTAACTTTTTCAGGATTATGGACTCCGGAAGGGATTTTATTCTATTTTAACGACCGCCTTGTTGCTCAACACAAAGCAACCTTCAACACCGCAATGAATTTAATTGCTAATTTTTCACTTGCGATGGATAATGGGCCCTTTTCTCCAGGACCAAATGGAAAGACAGGATTTCCTGCAGCGTATTTGATCGATTATATACGGGCATGGGAAATCCCCGCGTTATTAAACAATACGCTGAAGCTTGAAACTCTTAAAGGTGCCCGATTTATTAAAGTAATCCCAACAGGGTCACAGGAGGTGAAGTTTGAGTTTTCTCCACAACAGGATTCTAAATGCAGGGTGTTTATTGAGAAGGAAAGCGATGAATCGGATAAGGAAAATGAATTTTTACCCGTGTTAGAGCTTGATTTAACAGCAAGTACGCAATACATAGATTACACCTTTTGGTCTCCCGGAAGGTATTATTTACGCGTGTTAAACGGAGAGAAAACCACTCAAATACCTTTTATAAAGCGCGATTAGGGGCGCTGAATTGCACCTCGAAAAGGCTGGACCAATATTTCCCGGTAATGTAGGTTTTTTTGGTTTTTGGGTTGTATGCGATTCCATTAAGCACCTCTCCATTTCCCTTTCCTTTTTGAACGGCAGGAGTTGCATCAATAGTAGCCAAAACCTTCCCGGTAGCGGGATCAATAACCGCAATGAGATTACTGGTCCATATATTTGCGTAAATGAGCCCATTAATAAATTCCAATTCATTCAACTTGGTAATCGCGCCTTCATGGGTATATGCTTGAATTACACGGATCTCTTTAAACGTTTTTGGGTCTCTAAATGTTAATCGCTCACTGCCATCAGACATGATTAAAAAGGTGCCATCGTAGGTGATTCCCCAGCCTTCGCCCGCATATGTAAATTGTTTTAGCGGTTCAAAGTTGTTTTTGTCGTAAACATAACACATGTTATTCTGCCATGTAATTTGGAATAGTTCGTCTCCAACAATGGTTATGCCTTCCCCGAAAACCGGCGCTGGCTGTCCTTTTCTACGAATCATGGACCCCGTATTTAAGGCGACTTCACCGATCAGTGTCGCCCCAATGCCACGCGGGTCACCGGTTCCTTCAAATAGTTTGTTCTCAGAAAAAACTAAGCCCTGAGTAAAGGAGGAATCGTTGTGTGGAAATTGGTTTAGGATTGTTATGTTCCACGTTTGAGGAGGGGTGTCAGAAAGTACGTAAAGGACACGCTCATCTTCTGTTTGTCCGAGCGTTTTATGTTCAGCAGTTATTTTAAGCGCGTGAGCACCAAGTGTTAATAAGGCTTGTGGTAAGCTGATTTTTATTTGTTTTTTGGTGTTTGTATAGGTATTAAGAAGGCTGTCGTCTAAATAAATAGCCACTGTTACCCCCTCTTCTGTAGTCAGGGCATTTGTTTCGAAGGATTCACCAAGGATACAAGAGAGATTTCCTTCTTTTTCAAAGTAGGATATTGGTCCTAACTGCTGCTCGACGTCTTCCGCACTTTTAAAGGTATTAAAGATAAATGCGCCCGCCACTAAGCCAATCAGGCCAATGATGAGTATGGTTTTTTTATTTTTCATAACATGCAGCAATAAACTCACAGTCAATACCCTCATGCGAGGTGCTTCCCAATAATGTTCCGTCTTTAATCACGAAAAGTTGCGGAGATTGATGGGGGATTTGAAAATAATCAGACAGGTCATTGGAAATTTGGCGATGAGATAACAAATCCAACACCCAGCAAGTTGACTCTTCATCGGCACAGGTATGTAAACGCTTGAGCGCAAATGAAGAAATGATGCAACGCGTGGAATGTTTAAAGATAAGTTGGGGTGACTCATAACTTTGTGCCATGAGCTCAGAGATTGAAATATTGGGGGTAAAGTCTAAAAATTGCATACACTAAAAGTGAAATTGGTTGAGAAAGCGCACGTCATTTTCTGAATACAGGCGTAAATCTGTTACGCGATATTTCAATTGGGCAATTCGTTCAACGCCCATACCGAATGCAAAACCGCTGTAAACCGTTGAATCAATCCCACAGGCATCGAGTACGTTCGGATCAACCATTCCGCAACCAAGAATTTCTAACCATCCGGTATGTTTGCAAACCCCACAGCCCGTTCCCTGACACAAAGAACAAGAAACGTCAACCTCCGCGCTTGGTTCAGTGAACGGAAAATAGGAGGGACGTAGGCGAATATTCGCGGTTTCTCCAAAGAGTGATTTCGCAAAATAATCCAGCGTCTGTTTCAAGTCGGCGAAGGAAACATTTTTATCAATGTACAACCCCTCTACTTGATGGAAAAAACAATGTGCCCGTGCCGAAATGGCTTCGTTGCGGTAAACGCGCCCCGGAGAAATGGTTCTGATGGGCGGTTTTTGATTTTCCATTACACGCACTTGTACCGAACTCGTATGTGTTCTTAGCGAAAGCCCCTCAACCGCTGATTCTATAAAGAAGGTGTCCTGCATATCCCTCGCAGGGTGATCAGGCGGGAAATTAAGGGCGGAGAAATTATGCCAATCATCTTCGATTTCAGGACCTTCTGAAACTGAAAATCCAATCTTGGAAAAAATCTGAATGAGTTCATTTCGCACCATTGTGAGTGGGTGAAGGCTCCCCAATGGTGTGCTCTTTCCTGGCCGGGTAAGGTCTATCTTGTTTTTCTCTTGATTTCCCGTCTCCTCCCAGGATATCTCGGAAAGTTTTTGTTCTACACGTTGTTTGAGTTCGTTTAACCGCTGGCCTATTTCTTTTTTTTCTTCCGCGCCAATGGTTTTGAATTCTTGATATAAGGATTTTAAAACACCTTTTGATCCGAGATATTGAATTCTAAATGCTTCTGCCCCTTGCTTTGTTGATAAAACAATTCCCGAAATTTCACGTTCCACGTGTTCGATTTTTTCTCGCATGTTGTAACTTTTTAAGGCAGAAAATGGTTTAAGGTATCGTGATGCAAAATTATGTTTTTATTTCCAATCGCCCCTTGATCTGAACCCGTCGCGTTCAAATCATATGGAAATTTTACAAAATTTTGACATTCACTAATTTATATGTTACTTTTGAATGATTCTATTCGATATGAAAAAATTAATTATTTTAGGAATTGCCACGATTTTCTTAATCACCGCCAACGGTTGTAAGTCAAAAGATCCAGCAATTTTAAAAGTGTTTGTTCGGTCTTCTTCCAATCAATTAATGAGCGGGGCGAAAGTTGTAGTGATCGGCGACCAACAAAGTAACCCGCCCACCGGCGCATTTGTTGATACAACGTTTACTAACAGTTCTGGGTTTACTTCGGTGGATATGGACCAATATTTCAATACTTCAGGACCAGAAAACACCACAGGATATTTTGATATTATTGTAAAACACAATAACAAAACGGCTACCGGGTATTCTCGTTGTAGAATTCATACGACATCCGTTGAAACCATTTATCTTCCGAACTAAACAAACTTAACCCGAACATGAAAAGAAGAATCATACAAAGTTTATCGCTCGTTTTAATGCTTGTTGTTATTCAGGCGTGTGTAAAAAAAGAGGATACCATTGCCAAAATCGAGGTGCGTAATGAAAACAATGAGTTGGTTGAACAGGCCATGGTGGTATTGCATGGAACATCCACATGTAACTGTCCATCACAGGTAGTGGTGTATGACACGGCATATACCAATGCCGCTGGAATCGCAACTTTCAATTACAATGAAATCTATCAATTGGGTCAAGCGGGCGTTGCCGTGTTGGATATCGAAGCCTACAAAGGAAATCGTCAAGGCCAGGGAATTATCAAAATAGAGGCCGAAAAAACCAACGAAGAAACGGTTATTATTCAGCCGTAATCAGGCACTGATTTTCAAGGTGGGATAGCCGTTTTGAGTAAAGTGTTCTAAGTCCATTGCTGGAATTTCATGCCCTTCTAACTTGATTCGATAGTACGTTTCAGCGTCATGAGTATCTTCCTCGATTAAATCGTAAACCGAACCTTGGGGTAGAAGCCCACCAATAATGCCTAACATGCGGTTTAATGCACTAAAGCTAAGTTCGATTGAGCTGTCAACGGCTAAATTTTTAGTTTTCAATTGCCCAAAACAAATGGCTTTTTGGCTAAAGCTGTTGAA
>DBCM01000108.1 GCA_002293045.1 Flavobacteriales bacterium UBA958
GTTGGAAAACAACATGGATGGCGACCCCTTGTATCCGATCATTCACTTGGAAGACGAGGACATCGAGGTGGCATTTACGCACGGTAGAACTTACGGAGAGGATTATTACTCCTTCGTGAACGGTCAGCATACGACCCAAGGTGGAACGCATCAAAGTGCCTTTCGGGAATCTGTAGCGAAAGTAATTCGCGATTTTTACAATAAAAACTACGAGGCTTCGGATATTCGTCAATCCATTGTGGCGGCAATTTCTGTAAAAGTTATTGAACCCGTGTTTGAGTCGCAAACGAAGACGAAGTTAGGATCGGTTGAGATTGAGCCAGGAGGAAAGTCTATGCGGGCCTTTGTCAATGATTTCCTTAAAGATAAGTTAGATAATTATTTACACCGGAATCCAGACGTTGCAGAAACCCTTGAAAAGAAGATTAAACAAGCCGAACGCGAACGCAAGGAATTAGCAGGTATTCGGAAAATTGCCCGAGATCGTTCTAAAAAAGCAAGCCTTCACAATAAGAAACTTCGAGATTGTAGAATCCATTTAACGGATTTAAAGGACAGTCGCCGTGAGGATACTACCTTGTTTATTACGGAAGGGGATTCTGCGAGTGGATCGATTACAAAGTCACGCGATGTAAATACCCAAGCGGTGTTCTCTTTGCGTGGGAAACCTTTAAACGTTTACGGCCTTACCAAAAAGGTTGTGTATGAAAACGAAGAGTTTAATCTGGTGCAAGCCGCCTTGGACATCGAAGATGATTTAGATAACTTAAGATATAACCGCATTGTAATTGCAACCGATGCCGATGTGGACGGAATGCACATTCGGATGCTTTTGCTCACATTTTTCCTTCAGTTTTTCCCAGACCTGGTGAAACGGAACCATGTATATGTGTTGCAAACGCCGCTTTTCCGTGTCCGAAATAAAAAGAAAACTATTTATTGTTACTCCGATGAGGAACGACGAAATGCCATCCTAGAACTGGGGAAAGCACCCGAAATCACCCGATTTAAAGGACTCGGAGAGATTTCTCCCGACGAATTCGTGCATTTTATTGGCGAAGACATTCGCTTAGAGCCGGTACTCTTAAGTAAAGAAGCGTCGATTGACTCGATTCTTTCTTATTTCATGGGTAAGAATACCCAGGAACGTCAAGATTTCATAATCGAGAATTTACGGGTAGAGAAAGATCAGGCCGCTGATGAAGGAAAAGATAATACTGAATTAGAAGTCGCATAAGCATGGCAGAAGACGAAATAGAAGATATCACGCCTCAAGGTGAAGACCATAATCCCTTCGAAAACAAGAAGGTTGACGAGAAAATTGTACCCGTAAGCGGACTCTATGAGAATTGGTTTTTGGATTACGCGAGCTATGTAATTTTAGAACGCGCCGTGCCGTCTTTGCAAGATGGGTTAAAACCCGTACAACGACGAATTTTGCACTCCATGCGAGAAATGGAGGATGGACGTTACAATAAAGTGGCGAACATCATCGGAAATACCATGAAATATCACCCCCATGGGGATGCTTCGATTGGAGATGCTTTGGTGCAACTAGGGCAAAAAGAATTATTAATTGATTGCCAAGGGAACTGGGGTAATACCCTAACCGGGGATGGCGCTGCAGCTGCCCGTTACATTGAAGCTCGTTTATCCAAGTTTGCGCTACACGTTGCGTTCAATCCAAAAACAACCACATGGCTATCCTCCTATGACGGGAGGAATAAGGAGCCGGAGAATTTACCAATGAAATTTCCACTGTTGCTCGCGCAAGGAGCCGAAGGGATTGCCGTGGGTATGGCGTGTAAGTTTTTACCGCACAATTTTATCGAACTCATTGATAATTCCATTAATCACCTCCGTGGAAAGAAAGTTGAAATCATGCCGGATTTTCCGAACGGAGGAATGGCAGACTTCACAAATTATAACGACGGATTACGTGGCGGAAGGGTTCGGGTTCGGGCAAAAATAAAGAAGGCAGACACAAAGACCTTAATTGTGCATGAAATTCCTTACGGCACAACGACTACGTCCTTGATTGAATCCGTGCTAAAAGCCAACGATAAAGGCAAGATTAAGATAAAAAAGATTGAAGATAACACCTCTTCGCAGGCTGAAATCATCATCCATTTGGCACCCGGAGTTTCTCCAGATAAAACCATAGATGCCTTGTACGCCTTCACGGATTGTGAGGTATCAATTTCTCCGAACTCATCCATTATTGACGCCGATACGCCGCGGTTTCTCGGTGTTTCCGAAATTCTAAAAATAAATACGGACCATACCGTTGGTTTATTGAAATTAGAACTCGAAATTCGCCTGGATGAATTAGAGCGACAATGGCATTTCTCTACTTTAGAAAAGTTGTTCATTAACCACGAAATGTACATCGATTTCAAATTGTACAGCGATCGTGAGGCGTTGTATGTGTATTTATATGACCGCTTTAAACCGTTCAAAAAACAACTCATTCGTGAAATTGTAGACGAAGACCTTCACAAATTGACGCAAATTCCGATGATTCGGATTACTCGTTTTGATGGGGCAAAAGCGGATGAATCCTTGTTGAAGATTGAGGAGGAAATGGAGCAGGTAAAACATCACCTGGCTAACCTTATCGACTTTGCAGTGGATTACTATAAAGACCTCAAAAAACGTTTCGGCGAAGGAAAAGAACGTAAAACGGAAATAAAAATCTTTGATACCATCAGTGCTACTAAGGTCATCATCGCCAATCGAAAATTGTACGTGGATATCGAGGAAGGATTCATCGGTTATGGCTTGCGTAAGAATGAGCCGGTAAATGATTGTTCCGAAATTGATGACATCATTTGCTTTTTCTCTTCGGGTAAGATGCTGATCACCAAGGTGTCTGATAAAAAGTTTGTAGGCAAGGATTTAGTGTATGCTAACGTATGGAAAAAAGGAGATACACGAACGATTTATCACATGTTCTACCAGGATGGCCTTGGCGGTTCAACCATGATGAAACGCTTCTATGTCAATTCAATTACCCGCGACACCGAATATGATTTAACGCGTGGCGCCAAAGGGTCAAAAATGTTGTATTTCTCCGTCCATCCCAACGGTGAGCGCGAGGTGGTAACGGTGTTGTTACGTCCGAGACCGCACTTAAAACGCCTTCGTTTTGATGTGGATTTAGGTGAGTTATTGATTAAAGGAAGAAATTCCGCGGGGAATCGCGTTACCAAAGAAATCATCCAAAAAATTGTTCAGAAAGAGGTTGGCGGAAGCACCCTTGCGGCTAGAAAAATTTGGTATGATGACGTGGTGGGTCGTCTAAACGACGAGGGTAGAGGCAGATTTCTGGGAGATTTCAAAGGAGACGACCGAATACTAACCCTGTATAGAAACGGCGAGTATCGCCTGAGTTCATTCGATCTTTCCAATCACTTTGATGAGGACATGGTTCATTTAGAAAAATGGAATCCGCACCGTCCAATCTCTTGTGTGTATTTTGATGCGGAAAAAGAAATCAACTTCGTGAAGCGCTTTACCTGTGAGGTAATGTCGGATAAACGGGTTTCGTTCATCAGTGAATCCGAGGGCTCATACCTGCAAGTAGTATCTACGGCATACCGTCCAGAAATACGGATAGTATTTAATAAGCAACTCAAAGAAACAAAAAACTTGCCCGATCAAGTATTGAATTTAGCGGACCTTATTGATGTCAAGGGCATGAAAGCGCAAGGGAATCAAGTAACCAAAATGAAGGTTAAAGAGATTCTTCTAACGCATGAAATTGCGGAAGGAAAAGAACCTTGGCCTGCCGATGAGGTGCCTTTTGAAATAGAAGGAAACATATCTATTGATGAGGATGGCGAAGCGGCCGAAGAAACTACAGACGGAAGTGTAGAGTGGGATTTTACAAAGAAGGATGAGGATGATCAGCCTACCTTGTTCGATTAATTCCAGATAAACACTTTTTTAGTACTACCACCTTCCCGACGTACCAAGTAAAGTCCA
>DBCM01000084.1 GCA_002293045.1 Flavobacteriales bacterium UBA958
CGGGTTTCGTAGGAATTATCCATGTTTGTGGTGATTGCGCTGGAAATGTTTCCACCGGCAACCATGTCGGGGTAGTCGTACAAACTGCTGTCGTTGTAGCTTAAATTTCCCCAGGTTTGTCGCCAAGTAACCCCAATGCCTCCGAAGATGTAGGGGTCCCAATTGGTACGTTCTGCAAAGCGGTTGGCATGCAAGACTAATTCAAACGCCAAGCGATGTTGGTCGTTGTAAAAGTTATGGGCCGTCATGTTAAATGAATCCTTGTAAGCGCTTAGCGGACCACTGATGTATGAATTTAGGTTGCTCGTGTCGTAATCTTGTCCGTACCAATTTCCATGTAAATACCGGCCGCGCAAATCAAAACTTACACGTCTTCCCGTCTTCCAATTATAGGATTTTCCTAGGGTGAATCCCCATCCGCCGTTGGTTTCGTTCTCAACATCTGTGCAACTCCAAGTTGCTCCTGCATTGATGCCGAAAAACCATTTAGAAGAATGGTCATAATCCAAGCGTTGACCCCAATGGTTCAAGGTTAATACTAAGAAAAAAATGGAGGTAAAGGTAAATTTTTGCATAACGTGGCTGTTTAATTTCTTCGAATCCCTTCGATAAGTATGCCAAAATTCGTAAAAAAATCGGTAGTTTGCACCTGGTTTAAGCAATGGCAGTAAATTAAGCCATCGAAAACCATTAATATTAATAGTAAAATCGTATTGTGTCGCGTCGTGTTATTGTTTTGTTAATGCTGATAAACAGTGCATTCGCTGGTGCTCAGGTTTTGATTTTTCCTCCAAATGATACCATATGCCCTGGCGAAGGATTACAACTCAGCGCGAGTACCTCCTGTCAAGGAACGGCTTTGTATACCTGGTATGTAAATGGAGATTCGATACTAAGCAATAGTTCTGGAACATTTTCCTTGATACCAACGCAAGCGAGTAATCAACTCATGGTGATTTGTCGGTGCAATGTGAATGGATCCATACATGTGGATACGGCGTTCACTTTACTCACGGTAAGTAGTCCAAGTGTAGACGCTGGACCCGACCAATATGTAGATTCTGGAACGGTGGTAACCCTGCAGGCTTCGGGCATGGTGGATTCCGTACTCTGGTCGCCTTCTTTTGAAGTGAATTATCCTACGTTATTTAGTGTTCAGACCTCGCCAAGTGCTACGACCACCTATATGGTTCAAGGCTTTTATGCGGGATGTGAGGTGTTCGACTACGTCACGGTGTATTTAACCAATGTGTTTAAAATCCCAAATACCTTTTCGCCGAATGACGATGGGGCCAATGATACATGGATTATACCGGGAATAGAAAACTATCCAAACAATCGGATGATCATTATGAATCGCTTTGGCGATGTTTTGTACGAGTCAACCTCTTATAGTGTCATCAATGCATGGTCTGGGGTTAGAAACGGCAAGGTCATGCCGGATGGTGTATATTATTACCTCTTAGATTTAGGAAACGGAACCCTTAAGAAAGGTACCATAAGTATTATCCGATGAGGTTTCAACTGCTATTTGGATTCATATCCATTTTGATAGGTGCCCTGGGGCAACAGGCTCCAAATCGGGTGTGGTATGGAATGAATTGGGCGAGCATCAATCCATCGCATCATGGCTTAAGTGAATATGTGGAGGGATCCATGGGGATTAAACAGCAATGGGTAGGATTTGACGGAGCACCCAAAACGATAAACGCCACCTTGTCTTTTCCATTTAATGACCGCAAAAGTGATGGGGCGATGTTTGGAGCGGGAGCCAATATCTTAGTGGAACGAAATGGTGCGTTTACCTTTTCTACGGCTACCATAGAAGGCGCAGTAAACATTAAAACGAACAAGGAAAATCGATTGAGTCTTGGCTTAGGGGGAGGATTTATGCAGGTGGGGTATGATCCAAGTTATGTGTCCACCAACCAGCAAGATGTGGCGGTCAGTCGCTTTTCCACATACAACTACCCAACTTACAAATTAGGACTGAGCTATCGCACTAAAAATTCACTTTCTGGAATTTATGCGAACGATCTTGGGCCGGCGAAGTGGAAAGAAATTGGAACCCAAGCACAATTACGAACCGAGTGGGGTGCTTACTACCGTCATTTGGTGGTGTTGAATCAAGATTGGTTTTTGTTGCCTTCGGTTAAAATTACACCGCTGAGGTATGCCCCGTTTAACTATGAATTGGCCTTGCGAATGAATTATGCGTATCGATTTCAAGTATGGGGAGGCACGCAAAATTTGAACAATATCCAGGTTGGGTTGGGGTGTAGAATCAAAGACATTTTGACCATCAATTATCTATTCGATCGAACGAGGGCTGCCGTTCAGGGCATTAACCTGAATTCTCATGCCATTGGAATTAAGTGCATCTTAGAAAAACACGGTGCAATCAACCGAAAGCAGCAGCTTTTACTCGATTGATTTGGTGATTAAGGAAAAACCTCTTACCTTTGTAGCCCTCGATTAACGAATTGAGCGAAATTGAAATAAAGCAATGAAAGATACATTGCGGGGTGGAGTCCCGAAGTTTCGGGAGGAGCTCACCGGGAGAATAACCCGAGAATAAATTGAAATAAGGCAATGAAAGATACATTGCGGTGTGGAGTCCCGAAGTTTCGGGAGGTGCTCATCGGGAGAATAACCCGAGAATAAATTGAAATAAAGCAATGAAAGATACATTGCGGGGTGGAGCAGTTGGGAGCTCGTCGGGCTCATAACCCGAAGGTCACAGGTTCGAGTCCTGTCCCCGCTACAAGAGAAAAGCCAGTCAGTAATGACTGGCTTTTTGCATTTTCAGAAGCGTTGATAGCATGCTTTCAAAAGCAAATGGAAATGCAAAAAGAAAGCGCTAAAAGCGCTTGGCTTTTCCTTGTTAAGCCCCACCAGAGGTCCATCCTGACCGAGTGGAGCGAGCGTCAGGATATTCCTGTCCCCGCTACTAGAGAAGAAAAGTCATCAGAAATGGTGACTTTTTTTGTTTTCTGCCACTCCAAAGACCTTGAAAACAAAGGGATTCTTCTGAAAAAATAATTCACATAACGAGTTAGATAACCCCTTTGTGACGGGGAAATCCATAATCCTTTTGGAAAGACTGTTTTCTGTAATTTCAATTTGGTCGCAAGGTCTGAAGAATCCCAATAATACTGTATGTTTAGAGCTATCTCAATTGCTTCATTAATGAACATTTCAGAGTTAGATGTAATTTTTAGCTTTCAATTTTGGGAGCTTTAGCTTCCTTGATACCTGATTCAAATTGAATATCTAAACCATGAGATACAGTTTTAGTATCTTCATAAACATTAAATTTAACAGCCTTTCCCCATTTCAATGTGATAAAATGAACTCCTTTATTTATGTAGGGCTCACCATTTAATAAATAACAAGTTGCTGTCCACCTTGCAATAACAAGGGTTTTAGCTGGATTTCCTTTAACCTGAATGTCTGTTACCTCAAATTTAAGGTTTGGAAGTACAATTCCCACTCTTTCAAACCATCTTTTCAAGCTTTCTTTATCATGGCGTGTACCACCCAAGCAATTATCTCCTGCAAAAGTATGTTCTAATTCTTTATTCGACACCCCCTTTAAAACCTCGTCATAACGGTGCTCTGTTATAGATTTGAAGTTCTTCCTAACCATTCCCTTTATAATATGATGATAAGGGCTTAAATCTTGGGCAATTAACGGAGTTGCTACAACGATAAATAATACTAACGATAATAATAATAATTTTTCCATTACTCTTTTTTAATTGATGAGTTGCCAAATTACTCAAAAGCTAAAATTCAAACAATGAACTTGGGTTAAGAAATACGTTTCCTTATTCTACTTAGTGCCTGTGGCGTTACTCCAATATAAGAGGCCATATACTTTAATGGAATAAATTGCAACAATTCAGGTTGTTCTGTAAATAAGTTCAAATAACGTTCCTGGGCAGAATGGATTAATAAAGATAATTCTCGC
>DBCM01000065.1 GCA_002293045.1 Flavobacteriales bacterium UBA958
GTTGAATTGTTAAAAACGCAACAAAACCTCATTGAAGCTACCGAGAATTTGAACGGTCTTTGCGCTTCCTTAACCTTAATGACAGGCAAAGATATTACCCCCAAAACTACCTTGAGTTTAATTCCTGCAGGTGGGACTTCCGTCGTTATGAGCATTATGCGACCAGAAACCAAGCTTTTGTTGATGCAAGAATCTTTATTAGATGAGCGTTACAAGCTCGCCACCAATGTTGCGCTTCCTAAATTGTACGTGGGGGCAGTCGGTAATTATGGGCGACCTGGACCGAATTTCATTAACCAAGAGCTGCGATTTTTTGGATCGGGAAATGTGTCACTGCGTTGGAATATCTCAACCCTTTATGGCTTAGGACGCGAACAGCGAACTTTTGATCTAAATAAAAAGATGCTGGAAATCCAGCGAGAGCAACTCAACAAGAACATTGAGATTACGCTTTCTACCTATACCTCACAGCTTAGCGCTTTAGATCAATTGATGAAATTGGATGCCTTGATTTTGGCGAAAAAAGCGGAGATATCAGCAGTATCCGCGGCCCAATTGGCAAATGGAAAAATCACATCAACCCTGTACCTAATTCAATTAAATGATGAAATGGCTGCGCGTTTGAATGCCAAAGTTCATGAAATTAAAAGGATCAATGCGTGGTCGAATTATAATATAACAATGGGATTAATTAATTTTTAATATGGAAGATTCAACGAAAAAAACAGGAAAACGGAAACGGCTTTTGATAATCGGTGGCATACTTGGCTTGGCCTTGATTGTCGGCGTATTTTTTTACATCCGTTCCAAAGGATTTGAAACCACGGACAATGCGCAGATTGATGCCGATATCATTCCGATTCGTACCAGCGTGTCGGGTTATGTGAAGGAAGTTCGGTTTACCGATAATACCATGGTGAAAAAAGGGGATACCTTATTGATAATCAATGATGAGGAGTTTCAGGCGCGTGTGCTTCAAGCCGAGGCAGCCTTGGAAAATGCGAAGGCTAATTTAGTCGCCGTGAAGAATAATGCGGATGCGGGTGATTTGAATGCTTCAGCGGCTTTTCTTTCGAGCGAAACGACCGCTCAGAATATTGATGTAGCGAAAACTCGATTGAATAAAATCAAGGAGGATTACAAACGAATCAAAAACATGTATGCGTCAAAGGCAGCCACCAAAGCAGAACTTGATGCCATTGAAGCTGAATTAGCAGTAGCCGAATCACAATTTAAAGCAGCAACTAACCAATATAAGGCCTCATCTGCCCAAAGCGCAGGGGTGAAATCACAGGCTACCGGTCAAAAATCTATGATTGCATTAGCAGAGGCCTTGGTTAAGCAACGGAGTGCGGAGTTATCGTTAGCGAAAACGCAATTGGGATATACCATTGTCAAAGCACCATGTGACGGTCTTGTATCCAAGCGTAGCGTTGATCAAGGACAGTTTGTTACGGTTGGTACGCCGGTTTGTTCCGCCATTGATAATACCACCTTGTGGGTAACTGCAAATTTCAAAGAAACGCAAATTGAACATATAAAATTGAATCAATCGGTAGCAGTAAAAATTGATGCCTATCCTTCGTTGCGCATTACGGGTAAGGTAGATTCCTATATCGGAGCAACGGGCGCTAAGTTCTCCTTGTTGCCTCCCGATAATTCTACCGGTAATTTTGTGAAAATTGTGCAGCGCGTCCCAGTCAAGATTAAACTTACTGGATTAACTGCTGAGCAACGTGCCTTGTTATTGCCTGGCTTAAGTGCATTTGTTTCTGTTTCGGTAAAATAAGATGAGTCAAGCGACTGCCGCCCCCTTAACGTATCCACAAGGAGCAACGCGAGTGATCTTGGTGCTTACCGCGATTACTTGCGCCTTACTTGAATTAATTGACGCTACCGTGGTGAATGTGTCCTTGCGAGAAATTTCAGGCAGCATTGGAGCCACCACCACAGAAATTGCATGGGTAGTAACGGCATACGGCATATCGAATGTGATTATTATTCCACTGACAGGAATGCTTTCCAATTATTTTGGAAGAAAAGCATACTTCACCACCTCAGTCATCATCTTCACCTTTTCGTCCCTCATGTGTGGCATGTCTACCAGCTTATGGACCTTGGTTTTTTGGCGATTTATTCAAGGATTAGGCGGAGGAGGCTTGCTTTCCAATGCACAAACGATTATCATGGGAGCCTTTCCACCCGAAAAAATTGGAATGGCGAATGCCATTTTCGGCATGGGAATCATCATGGGACCTACGTTTGGACCGACCATCGGCGGATTAATCACTGACAATTTTAGTTGGCATTGGATTTTCTTTGTGAATGTACCGATCGGAATTATAGCGGCTTTTCTTTCGTATTCATTCGTTACCAATGACCCTTCTGCGGTGAAGCCTAAGCGCATCGATTATTGGGGAATTTTGTTTTTGATCATTGGGGTAGGGAGTTTGCAATTCGTTCTTGAAGAAGGAAATTCGAAGGATTGGTTTGATAGTTCGGAAATTGTGTTCTTTACCGTTCTAGCCATTTTGGGATTTGTATTTTTAATTAAACGTTCCTTGAGCATTGATTATGCGGCCGTAAATTTGAGGCTCTACAAGAATTATAACTTGGTACTGGGAAGTGTGTTGAATTTTCTCCTGGGCCTGATTCTCTTTGGTTCCGTGTTTATTTTTCCTTTATTCGTTCAGATTTCACTGGGTTGGACCGCCACGCAAACCGGTATGTTCATGATTCCGGGGGCCTTATTCTCTGCGTTTACTATGCCCATGGTGGGGAAGATGCTGGGAAATGGGGTGAATCCGAAAACTATCATTTGGACAGGTGCCGGACTAACCGTTGTGTTTTTAATGATGTTGTCTTTTTCTTCACCAACCTCATCGCAAGGGAATTTTTACCTTCCATTTGTGTTACGCGGCATTGGAATGGCATGCATGATGTCTCCAATCATTACGCTGTCTGTAGCAGGTTTAAATCCAAGAGATATTGGTCAGGCCGTTGGCCTTTCAAATGCAGTTCGACAATTAGGGGGGGCGGTAGGTATAGCCTTGATTAATCTTTTTTTAACACAAAAAAACGCACAGGTTCGAGGTTCCATGCTCGGGTATGTAACGGATTATTCGCAACAAACCGCAGAGCGAATCACAATGCTGAAGCAGAATTTCTTAGCACGCGGCTATTCTATGGATCAAGCAGAGGCCTTGGCCAATCAATCGCTGGAGGGCATGCTATTTAAGCAACAGGCCTTGGTGAGTTATGATCATGGGTTTTTTATGGTGGGATTGATGGTGCTTATCATCTTTCCAGTCGTATATCTTATTCGTTACAAAAAGAAAGAAAAGGCAGTGGTGTCCGACGGACATTAATGAACATCTGCATGGCTTAGGTGTTTAATATGCATGAAACATTTCTTACTTGTCGGTGCTTCATCGGCCGTCGCGCAATCCACAAAATCTACCTTACTCGATAAAGGACATCAGGTTACTCAACTTTCCAGAGTTGAATCCTTTTCAGATTATGAATTAACGGACTATATGAGTGCTTTGCCTTCCATTGATACGCGTTTTGATGGCATCGTATACTTTCCGGGGTCAATCAACTTAAAACCGTTTCGGTCGTTGAAATTGGAAGATTTTCAGTCGGATTTTAATATTCATGTGCTGGGTGCGGTGAATGTGTTGAAAGCCTATCAGTCGAATCTAAATGAAGGCGCAAGTGTTGTCCTGATTTCAAGTGTTGCTGCCACTACGGGAATGCCCTTTCATGCGTCTGTCGCTTCTGTTAAAGCTGCTCTTGAGGGCTTTGCAAGGGCTTTAGCTGCGGAATGGGCACCAAAAATTCGGGTGAATGTGGTTGCTCCATCGCTTACCCTAACTCCAATGGCAGAAAAACTGACCAACACACCAGAGAAAATTGAGGCAGGAGCACAACGGCACCCACTTAAAAGATTGGGAAATCCATCTGATTTGGCCCATGCAATTAGCTTTCTACTCAACGATGACAGTGCTTGGATGACCGGACAAACACTAGCTGTAGATGGTGGAATGGGGAAATTAAAAGTTTAATACGTCGGATCGTATAGCTCTTGCGCAATTAACGCCTCGATGTCAGTTTCATTAATGCTTGTTAGCCCTTGGCTTATGGCATTTTTCATAACCGCTTTGGCGATTTCAACAGATACTTCGCGTATCTCATGGATTGGCGGGTAAAGCGAACCCTTGGCCAAATCTTCTACCTCTACCAATTGAGCAAGTGCTTGCGCGGCTGTAATTAATAATTCGTCATTTACGTGTTCAATCTGAGCAGCTACAATACCAAGACCTAAGCCCGGAAAAATGTAGGCATTGTTTCCTTGCCCAGGATCAAAGGTTGTTCCTTCAAAGGTTACATTCGGAAAGGGACTTCCGCTTACAAAAATGGCTTTTCCCTTGCTCCACGTGTACGCTTGCTCGGCCGTACATTCAGCCTTAGATGTTGGGTTTGACAATGCAAAGATCACCGGACGATTATTGATGGATGACATTGCTTCAATGATTTGTTTAGTAAAGGCACCGCCCGCACCCGTTGCGCCAATTAAGGCAGTGGGTTTAAAGTGCTGGATGGTTTCTAAAAAACTCATTCCCGGTAGGTTCTTAGCATAGGGTAGGTTGTGGGCTTGTAAGTCTGTGCGCTCGCGAACAATGAGTCCATGAATATCGCACATGGCGATTTGATTATACGCCTGTTCCTCTGTTAATCCATTCAAGATAAGCCCTTTTACTAACAAGTCTGCAATTCCAGTTGCGGCTGAGCCACCCCCAAGGAAAAGAAACCGGTTTTCTTGAAGTGGAATTTCTGTAATTCGGGTTGAACACATGAGCCCAGCTAGAGCAACAGCAGCAGTTCCTTGAATGTCATCGTTAAAACACCGATACTTAAATTGATATCGATCCAGCAATGCGAAAGCATTTGGTGTCAAGAAATCTTCAAATTGTACTAAAACACCGGGGAATCGTTGGGTTGCTGCCTCCATGAATTCATCCATTATGTCAAGGTATTCTTGTCCACCAATACGAGATGTTGGAAGTCCTAAATAAAGGGGGTCGTTGCGAAGGGTTTCATTGTTCGTGCCAACATCAATCATTACCGGTAAACACGCAGATGGATGTATTCCTCCACAGGCTGCATAAAGAATGAGTTTCCCAATTGGAATTCCCATACCATTGGCTCCGAGGTCGCCTAAGCCAAGAATTCGTTCGCCGTCTGTAACAACAATCACTTTGATTTCCTCCTCTGGCCAATTACCTAGGATATTGAAGATGTTGCCCTTGTCTTCAGGGGTAATGTAAAATCCTTTAGCTTCAGTATATGCATGTGAAAAGGCTTTACAGGCTTCGCCAACTGTAGGAGTGTAAATAATTGGGAGTAGGGTTTCTATGTTGTTGATAATTACGCGATAGAAAAGCCGTTCATTTCGAGCTTGTAAGGCCGATAAATACAAGTATCGTTCAATGTCATTCGGCTTTCGTTCAAGATTTTGAAGCACCCGTTTTTCCTGTAATTCTTGCGTGGTCTGCTTGTAGGGAAGTAGTCCTTCCAAGTGTAACGATTTCTTCTCCTCGCTTGAAAATGCGGTAGATTTATTGGTCTTGTTGTTTCTGATCCACTCAATGTTGTCTTTCATAGGGCTAAGTTATAACAAAACAAAATTAAATGAATCTATTTTTTTACCTGTTTTTATACAATTCAAAAGAAGCAATTCTCAATGAAATTGTGTTAAATCTTTTGCTTGGCTCAAGTGTTTTTGAAACTCTGTTACATTCCCAAAAATGAGTGTAAACAGGTTAATTCATTAAATGAATTGGTTCAAACCTGTGATAATTCTTGTTGCTGGCAAAATAATTAGACCGCTTGTCCTTATCTTTACCACATGAAATATTTAGGAATTCTTATTTTTTGTTTCGTGGGGGCGCTAAAAGGGTTTGGACAAAATCTCTTGGAGCTCAAGCAACAAGAACTCGAACAATTAAAGCAACAAGAAAAAAGCTTGAATTCAGAAATCGAAATTTTAAAGCTAGCACAATGCCTGGATTTGTTAAAAATACCGGGATATCCAGTGTCCTCTGGTGCTCTTCAAACCGTGGTTCATGCTGCTTACGCGATGGGTTTTGATTGTTCTATGAAAATGCCGGCATGGACCTTTCATGTGGTGACCCCGGATATTACTTTTGGAAACGTTTCACGCACCAACGATTTTCGTGCAGATTCCTTAGTAGTCTGTGGCTCCTCCGAAGAAAAGGATTATTTTATTCGAGAGAGGAATGCTGACGGAACGTTCTCGTATGAAGGATTTGGATTTGATCGGGGACATTTGGTGCCATCTGCCGATTTTAAATGGAGCCCAATTGGGTTAAGTGAAACCTATTTCTACAGTAACATGACACCCCAAGATCCCGAATTCAATCGAGAATCGTGGGCCGAGATTGAGGGGTTAGTGCGAAAAATTGTCGATGCCGAAAAAAAATCCCTGTATGTGTTGACAGCCCCAATCCTGAGCAAGGACCTCAAACCAATTGCCGCCTCTGTTAATCAGATTAAAATCCCCAATTTTCATTACAAAATCATTGCTGACTTATCGTACGATTCACCTCGAGGTATGGCTTTCCTTATGCCGAATCGCAAGTGCGAATACCGTCCCAGTCACTACGTGGTAAGTATCGATAGCATCGAGAAACTCACTGGATTAGACTTTTTTCCAAATTTGTCTGATTCCATTGAACGTAAAATTGAAGGAAATGCAGATTTCACCGCTTGGAATGCCCAGTCCAATAACAAAGATGTAGAACCCTTGAATGCCTTGGAATTACCTAAAGGATACTTTAATACAGAACAAGCCTTGTCTAAAGTTGGCACAACCTGTTATATCGTAGGGAAAGTGGTAAGCGCTAAGTTTTCAGCAAAATCAGAAGCTACCTTCATTAATTTGGACCAATCGTTTCCAAAACAGATTTTTTCGGTGGTCATTTGGAAGGATGGCAGGAAAAACTTCAGTTATAAACCAGAGGTTGATTTAATGGGTAAATACATTGCGGTTAAAGGGCGTGTTGAATTGGATAAAAACGGAGTTCCAAGTATTACCGTAGCACACGAAGAGCACATTCAGCTTTTCGAAGAGGAGTAAGCCTTTTTTCGGAAATTGAGAACAATACACCCATGTTATGTCTAATTTTTCAACTTTTTTATTACAGCGTTTAATTGATATATTTGTTATATCTAACTATTACCTATGAAACACTTTTTACTTTCGTTTTTTGGACTTGTTCTTTGTTCGTTGTCCTTGAATGCACAGCAACCTGTTTTGAATCCCGTGTCACCTCCTTTACCGGCGGTTAAATCCATAAGTAATTTCCCAGCCTTGGAGCATAAAGCGATTGCTCCTCCAAAAGAAAGAGCGCATGGCTTGAACAATAATTCCTGTGCCTCGCATGAATTGACCAAGAAGTATTATGAGGAAATCGGCAAATGGGCGGAGTTCAATCAGGCGTACTTGGAAGAAGCCGCAAAAACGAAACCGTACAAACCGGAGAAAACCCCCGGAATTAACACCATTTCGGTTATTTTTCACGTGGTCCACAATCCGAATAACCCGGCAGAGAACGTGTCGAATGCGCTTATTATGCAAGTGTTCAATGACATTCAAGAGGATTTCCAACTCTTAAATCAAGATGCAGCCAATGCGCGAACTAATTTTGGTTTCGTTCCAGCCGATGTCAATATTAATTTCTGTTTAGCCACTAAGGATGCCGCAGGCGTTCCTTTAGCTGAGCAAGGAGTTATTCGTGTTTCAACCAACGAAGATTACTACAATCATAATGGGGGAGAGGAGAATAAGATGAAGTCCTCTGCTACGGGAGGTTCACAGATTTGGGACCGAAATAAGTACTTGAATGTTTGGATTTGCGATATTTCCAATGGTGCGAATTCCGGAACGGCTGGCTATGCCTATCGTCCAACCAACAACATGCTGCCAGGTGCTTCCATTGATGGAATTGTATTGGATTACAACCTTGGGATGAACAACGATAATGTGCTTACGCATGAAATCGGACATTACTTGGGGCTTGATCATACCTGGGGAGGTTCTGGGAGTTGTACCTTAGATGATGGATTCAATGATACGCCAAACACCATCGGACCTTCGTTTAATCATGCAGGGTCATGTTCTGGTAATCAAATGACCTGTGGTTCTACGCAAACGCAATACGAGAATTATATGGATTACAGCAATTGTACCGTAATGTTCTCGCAGGCGCAAGCCAATTACATGCTCAATACCCTCACCGGTGCGCGCGCGTCCTTGTTGCTTTCTCCGGGGTGTGATCCTACCAATACGCCTCCGGTGGCCGATTTTACAGCAGACATCTCAAATCCAATCATTATCCCGGTGGGTGGCTCGGTCAACTTTTTTGATGCCTCCACAAACGTTCCAACCTCATGGTCGTGGAATTTTGGCGGGGGTGCCACGAACAGCAATATCCAAAATCCAAGTGCAGTATTTAATGCCGTAGGAACTTACACCGTGTCGCTCACTGCTACCAATGCCTTCGGTTCGGATACCGAGACGAAAACTGCCCATGTTCAGGTGGTTGGAGCTGCGCCAGGCACTGCGTGCGATACGCTGAGAAATTATAATCCAATTACAGAGGACTACAGCTACTACAACTGGTCTACGGGTTGGGGCTTCCTTCCGGGTTCTGGACGCTTTTCTTCTACCAATACCTCCTTGATTCATCAATATGCAGACCGATATACGGCGCCAGCTTCAACACAAGTGAGAAGGCTTCGCCTGCCAATCATCAAGGCTGTAAATTCCTCTGGGAATGGCCTAGTGAAAATCCGTGTTCAGCAGGATAATGCCGGAAACCCCGGGACGGTATTGGTCACAGATACCTTGCTGATTGCCGATATGGACGCAGGGTTTTACAACGAATTTGATTTTACCAATCCGCCTACCGTAACTGGAAATTTCTGGGTGACTTTTGAGTTGTTCTATGGCTCTCCGCAAGATACTGTAACATTCTTGTGTGTTGACATTAATCAGCGGAACGGAACCAATGCCAGTGGCTTAAGTACCTTAAAATGTTATTATGGGGGCTTGACCAATACCACGGGTACTTGGCATCCAACAACGGATATCAATCCGGTAATTATGACCAGCCTTTGGATGGATGTGCTTACTTCGAATGGACCAAATCCTGTTGCTAATTTCACATTTTCTGAATCCGCAATCTGTACCGGAGGACAAATTACCGTGAATGGTTCGGGATCTACCAACACCAATAGCTATTTATGGTACATTACTGACGACCCCTTTACTACCGTGATTTCTACCCACAATACCGCAGCAAATACCTTCACGTTTAATCAAGTGGCTAATCGACGCATCTATTTATTTGCCGATGGTTCTTGTAAAACCGTGGGAATTTACCTTCCCGTTACCGTGAGTGCTAAGCCTTCTGCAACATGTACGAAAACCAATACTACTTGTGGTCAAAACAACGGAACCATTGTATTTACAAGTCCAACGGGTGGAGTACCACCAACGTATGAATATAGCTTAGACGGCGTGAACTATCAAGCATCACCTAATTTTGGTAATTTACCAGCAGGGACTTATGTGGCTCGGATTCGGACTTCAGGAAGCGGCTGCGTCCAAACCTATACACGAGCGATCGTAGGTTCAACGGAACTTACGGCCACCATTACACCTGGAACGACCATTTGTGTTGGAGAAACAGCCACGATTACCGCGGGCGGAGGAACCACCTATACCTGGTATGATGGTCCATCTGTTTTAGGGAATACCGCAAGCATTACCGTAACGCCCGGAGCTACATCGCAATACAGTTGTGTGGTTTCGGACGGGACTTGTGAAACGGTGGTCTCAGCAAACATCATTGTGGATCAGTGTGGGGCTGGAGTAGGGGAAGCGACGATTAATGCATCAGTGTACCCAAATCCAATGCAAGGCACCTTAACCATTGATATCGCGAATGCCTTTCAGTTTGAATTGCTGGATGCACGAGGTCGCTTAGTGCAATTCGGTAACGGATTGGGTAAAACAACCCTAAATACCCAAGCCTTGAGTGCAGGTGTTTATTCATTGCGTATTCGTGTTAACGGCCAGCAAGGGGTGTATAAAGTGATAAAAGAGTAAGGAAAGTGCTAACGACTAGGTGCGAATGGTCCCTGAGTCCGCGCCGTATAGGGCGAATAGAAGGGCCGCACCCTGTGAATTTTAATACTCCTTATAATTTGCTTCCCACAGACGTCGTGCCTCTTCCCATGTAGGAATGGTGTCGCTTTCATAATGAAAGGTGCTTCCTGTGGCTATTTTTCGAAAGGATTTTACTGCCTTTAAATGAGGTCCTGAGCTTACAAAAGCGCGCAAGGTTTCCATGTCGTCCCACGCGGTTAGGGTATGCTGTATGCCTTGGATTCGTTTTACCTCACAGAACTTATTTCCCGGTGCATTTTTAGCTTGATTAAACGAAGGGATGGCGCGAAACCAAAAGGGAATGCTATGTAGAATAGACTTAGGCCTTAAACCAGTGATGGAAATAATCATGGGTAAAAATAGAAAAAAAATACATGCAAGTCAGGTATTTATCGTAATATTGCGATATATAGTTAATCATGGGAGTTACAAAAATCGATTCTTATTCACCAAGTGTACTCTCCTTGTCGGAGGTGTTTAAAGCCTTAGGTCATCCAGCGCGTTTGTCGATTGTATCTTATTTGCTGCAAAAGGGAACGTGTATTTGCGGGGATATCGTAGACGAACTTCCGCTAGCGCAGGCGAGTATTTCGAGGCATTTACAAGAGTTAAAAACGGCGGGAATAATCAAAGGACAAATTTCCGGAACTTCCGTCTGTTATTGTTTGTCTGACGAACACCTTGAAACGATCCTTACCCTTATTAATTCCATCAAATTATCCATTCCAAAAACGTGTTGCGATGAAACTGTCTGAATTTAAATCTAGCCTTAACGAATTAACTCATATTAAACTCAAGCTTCCCAACGGAACCTTTGTTCCTTCCCATTTTCATGTCACTGAATTGGCGCTAATCAGTAAGAACTTCACGGATTGTGGCGGAGTAGCGCGCATAGAGCGAAAAATCACCTTTCAGCTTTGGGTGGCCAATGATATCGATCATCGACTTACACCGTTTAAGTGGTTGGGAATAATAAAAAAAGGGGAGTTAGATTACGGCCTAACCGAGGAGCCGGTTGAAATTGAATTTCAAGGACAAACCATTGAGCGCTATGGAATTTCATATGCTGAGGGTGTCTTCAATTTAACTCCATTATATACAGAGTGCCTAGCTCCGGATCATTGTGGTATTCCTGCCGAGCAATTGCCAAAAACAAGTAGTTGTTCTCCCAGCACTGGATGTTGTTAAACCCAAACAGATGAAAACTCGCCTAAAATTTTTAGACCGCTTTTTAACCCTTTGGATTTTTTTAGCCATGGGAGTAGGGGTGCTGCTTGGAAATATTATACCTGATGTTGAAGGTTTATTGTCGAATGTTGCCATTGGCACTACGAATGTTCCCTTGGCCATTGGGCTCATCCTTATGATGTATCCTCCGTTAACCAAGGTGGATTTCGCGAAAGTTCCAACTACATTAAGTAACAAGCGCTTATTGTTTTCGTCCCTGTTTATCACATGGATTGTGGGTCCATTTTTGATGTTCTTGTTGGCAATTACCTTTCTCCCAAACGACCCTGAATATTTAACAGGGCTTATTGTAATTGGCCTGGCGCCATGCATTGCCATGGTGATTGTTTGGAACGACCTCGCTGGAGGTAACCGGGAGTTGGTGGCTGGTTTGGTGGGGATAAACAGTCTTTTACAAGTGCTTTTTTTTAGTGTTTACGCCTATTTCTACCTGGAAATCATGCTTCCCTTGTTCGGATTTGATGGCATGACCATAGATATTAGCATGCTGGAAATCGCTAAAACAGTTGGAATTTATTTAGGCATTCCCTTTGCAGCAGCGATGCTGAGTAGGGCACTGTTAATTCCGAAATTCGGTCAAGATTGGTTTCAACATAAGTTTCTCCCGAAAATTTCTCCGATTACGTTGATGGCCTTACTCTTTACCATTGTGGTGATGTTCAGTTTAAAAGGAAAGCTCATTGCCACCTTACCTTTTGATGTACTTCGGGTAGCGCTTCCCTTGGTAATATTCTTTTTGGTCATGTTCTTTCTCATGTTTTTTGTAGCCAAAGCCTTGGGCTCTTCCTACAAAGACACCGCCACCGTAGCGTTCACTGCTGCTGGAAATAATTTCGAGTTGGCCATCGCAGTTTCCATCGGTGTATTTGGTCTGAATTCAGGTCAGGCCTTTGCCGGGGTGATCGGGCCTTTAGTGGAGGTACCTGCGTTAATTCTCCTGGTTAAAGCCAGTTTAGCATTAAAGAATAAATTTAGTAAATCATGAATATTTTAGTCTTGTGTACAGGCAATAGCTGTCGAAGTCAGTTGGCCGAAGGATATCTTCGTCATTTTCACGGGAATGTTGCCACCGTGTATAGTGCGGGTATTGAAACGCATGGGGTTAATCCGCGCGCGATTGCAGTGATGGCAGAAGATGGAATCGACATTTCTATGCATACCTCCAATCATGTGGATGAATACCTGCACATTCCCTTTGATTTGGTTTTTACGGTGTGCGACCATGCCAGCGAGCAATGTCCTGTGTTTCCTGGTGCGGTGAAGCGCATTCATCACAATTTCCCAGATCCTGCGAAAGCAAGGGGTACCGAAGAAGAGGTGATGAACGCATTCCGATCGGTACGCGATGAGATTAAGTCCTTTTGTAAAACCTTGATGTGAAAAATGTCTTCTGTTATTGGAGACGAATATAAGGTCATTTGATCGACAAATTTCTGCGAGCCTGTTCGAGCGGACAATGATTGGAAACTCAAAACTCTCGGCAGCATTGAGAGAAAGTAAACACGATCTGACAAATACGTTTAAAGACAGGTATGTATTTGAGTTTCTGAATCTACCTGATCCGCACAATGAGAGTGACTTGCAACATGGACTTGTAGGGCAAATGAAAAACTTCATTCTTGAACTTGGTAAAGATTTTCTGTTCATAGGAGAAGAGTATAAGCTGCCAGTTGGAAACAGTGACTTTTATCTTGATTTACTATTCTACCATCGTGGACTTCAATGTCTTGTCGCGTTTGAGCTTAAAGCCGACAAGTTTAAACCCGAACACTTGGGACAGCTTAATTTTTATCTAGAAGCTTTGGACAGAGACGTAAGAAAACCAAATGAAAATCCGAGCATTGGAGTGTTGCTCTGCAAGGATAAAGACAGTTAAGTAGTTGAATATTCATTAAGCAGAAGCCTTTCCCCGACCATGGTTTCAGAATATAAAACGCAACTGCCAGATAAGAAACTTTTACAACAGAAATTGCACGAACTATTTGAAAATGAAACGGGTGAGAAATAGAATAACTACTGCTAAAACTTTACTCGCAATTGGCGGACTTCACCCACCTCAGAAACAATGGTGGTTAAAGGAATTTCTTTTCCTTCGCATAAATACGCCAGCGAGCAATGTCCTGTGTTTCCCGGTGCGGTGAAGCGCATTCATCACAATTTCCCGGATCCTGCGAAAGCAAGGGGTACCGAAGAAGAGGTGATGAACGCATTCCGCTCGGAACGCGATGAGATTAAGTCCTTTTGTAAAACCTTGATATAAAAAAAGCCTCCCGCGAGCAGGAGGCTTTTCTTCTGATTGTTTAAATCAACCTTTTATTTCTTAATATCAAATCGATCGAGATTCATTACTTTATCCCATGCGCTGATGAAGTCTTTCACAAATTTCTCTTTCGCGTCTGAACTCGCATATACTTCTGCAATGGCGCGCAATTCAGAATGTGATCCAAAAATCAAGTCAGCCCGCGTAGCGGTCCATTTCACGCTTCCCGTTTTGCGATCTCTGCCTTCAAAAATCTCTTGTGTATCATCGATAGCTTTCCATGAAGTACTCATGTCTAACAGATTCACAAAGAAGTCGTTATTTAAGGTGCCAACATTGTTGGTAAATACCCCATGTCGAGAATGGTTGTAATTTCCATCCAATACACGCAATCCGCCAACCAATACCGTCATTTCTGGAGCAGTAAGTGTCAACAATTGCGCCTTATCCACTAATAATTCCTCGGTAGAAAACGTGTATTTTCCTTTGCTGTAGTTTCTAAATCCATCCGCCATAGGTTCGAGGAACGCAAACGAATTCACATCCGTTTGGGCTTGGCTTGCATCCATGCGTCCTGCGGTAAATGGCACCGAGTAGGCAAAGCCTGCGTTTTTAATCGCTTGCTCAACCCCGGTATTTCCAGCCAGTACTATAAGGTCGGCCATAGAGATTTTACGCGTTCCCGATGTCTTGTGAAAATCCGCTTGTACTTTCGTTAATGCAGCAATGACCTTATCCAATTGCGCAGGGTTGTTTGCTTCCCAGTGACGTTGTGGTTCGAGCATGATTCGCGCACCATTCGCGCCGCCTCGGCTGTCAGAACCTCTAAAGGTTGAAGCAGACGCCCACGCCGTACTCACCATTTCACCAATGGTTAAACCCGATGCCAAAATTAGTTTTTTCAAGGCCGTTACATCAGCTGCAGTTACCAAGGGATGATTCACAGCAGGGATTGGATCTTGCCAGATTAGAGTTTCCTTTGGAACTTCTGGTCCTAAGTATTTTACTTTCGGTCCCATGTCGCGGTGGGTGAGTTTAAACCAAGCCTTGGCAAAGGATAACTGAAATTCTTCCGGATGTTCATGGAATCTTTTTGAGATTTCATTGTATGCTGGGTCAAATCGCATCGAAAGATCCGTGGTAAGCATGGT
>DBCM01000158.1 GCA_002293045.1 Flavobacteriales bacterium UBA958
CGGTCAGCAAGGGTGCTTTTCCCGTGGTCAATGTGAGCAATGATGCAAAAATTACGTATGTTCTTCATAGTGAGTGCGAAGTTACAATAACTCTTTATATTCTTTGGTTAATCCGACTATTTTATCACAGTGACATGCCCAGTTATTTGTTCTTCTTGGCGTCTATTTCTGCGATAAATCAGCTTCCAGGTATAAACCCCGTCGGGTACTTTCATCCCGTTGTATGTGCCATCCCATTTAAAGTCTAATTGGTCAGAGAAAAACAAACGTTCACCCCATCGGTTGTATACTTCAATGTTTATCCATTCAACACCAACAAAACTTCCAGAAAACACGTCGTTAATTCGGTTGTCATCTGGGAGAAAAGTATTTGGAATGTAAATGTAAAATTCTTCTTGAATATAAATCGGTTTGGTAATGCTGTCAATGCACCCATTCATATCGGTTGCAATCAGGGTGATGGTGTATTCGCCATATGGGCTAAACGTATGGGTTGGATGGATTTCATACGAACCGCTCCCATCTCCAAAAAACCATTGATATCCAAAGCCATTTTGAGTTAAATTATAAAAGGAAGTAGGTAAATTTTCCGTTGGATTTGAGGTCAGTATAGTAAAGTCTGCCACAGGTTTAACGATTTGAACTTGACTAAAGCCGCTTACACTAAAGGATTGACATTCATCGGAAACTAATACTTGATAGCTGTTTGTACTTGCCGGGTATACCCAAATCCCAGGCGTTGTGGCTCCGTTTGACGGCCATAGATAGTAGTAATTCCCATACCCACCGCTGGCAATCACACTTACAAAGGCACTGTCTCCCGGACAGATATATTGCGTTGGCGTCATACTCAATACCAACGGTGGGCTGGTAATGGTATAGGTTACCGTATCACGAATTTCATTTCCGCAGCCGTCAGTTACCGTTAATACGTAGCTGTTAGTGCTGCTTGGAGTTACGTTTAGGCTATCTGTCGTAGAAATTATTGCACTTGAACCAAGGGTTCTCCATTGGTAAGTATATGCGCTATTCCCTCCATTAACCGTGCTGTAAAAGGTATGTGTTAAATAAGGACAAATCTCAGTGACATCTGGGGAAAGGACAATAGAAAGGGGTGGAAACACGGGCACGCTTACTGTTGCCGTATCGGTTAGGGTTATTCCAGTACAATTATCTGTTACTTGAACATATATAGTTTGAGAGGTTTGCGCCGTAAATGAAATAGATGCCGTAGTAGCCCCAGTGCTCCAAAGATACGTATAGGGAGGAACTCCACCGGTAATTCCGGCGGTTAAACTAATGGGTTGGTTCGGACATAACAAGGTGGTGTCCGATAAGTTAAGGGAAAGCGGGGGAACATCCTGAATGTATAAGGTTAATGGGATGGGAGTAACATTACCGCAGGGGTCAGCTACATTGAAATTGAGCAAAATGGTCTCAAGTCCCTCTGCGAAATTGTCTGAGTTTACATTGATTTGAAAGGTATAAATAGCTTGTCCAGGACTAAAATTTACCGCATTTGGAACTCCTGAATAATCCACGCCCTGTGTAGCGGAACCACTCACAGTTAAAGGAATTGAAAGTGGACTGTTTATGTTGCTTTGTCGGGTCACGGTTACTGTCGCTGAAACACAGCCTTCCGCCATCCAATCCGGATTGGCAAATACTTGTTGGGATATGGTGGCGTTCACATCCACCGGTGTTTTCGAACTTAGGCTGTTGGCTTCCAAGAAAATTCCTGAGTCCCAAGACCCATCCCCTACATCAGCAATTGCAAGGATTAAATGATAGGTTTGACCGCACTGAACGGCGGATACTGCTTCTAATACATCGGTGAAACCGTCATATTGAATATAATTTGGAGAGGTATTGTAAGGAGCCATGTTGCCATCTCCGTTGGTATTGTAATACAGGGCATTCGTAATAGCATTTACGTTATTAATCGATACAACGCCTCCTCCGTTGGGCAATTGAGCAATGTTCTGTAGGCCCACAATCCCGGGTCCAGAAATAAAAAAACCAAAAACATCATTGTAGGTGGAGTTATTGGGGGGGGCAAATTCAGGATATTCCTCAGAACCAAATACATATTTGAACCGAACAGTGTCAGCATAGGGGATAAAATCAAACTCCAACGTTGCCGCATTGTAGGTTTGAGTTCCTTGGATGATTCCGGATAAGATTCCGGAACCCGGCATATTATTGTCGGTGCCAGAAGACGGGGCATTATTGGGTCCTTGCGGCCCAGCACCATTGTTCAGAACGGTCCCTGTGGTCATGACAATTCCTTGTGCAATCCCAAGATTCGTCCCGTTTGCACTAAACGACCCAATGGCTGTTGGACTGCCGTTGTATAGAATGTTACTTACGGTAACACCGGGTCCAATTAATACGTTTTGTACTAAGCCCTGAGGGGCTTGACCGCTGGTAGTGATGAGCTGAGCAGTGCCTGAAAACAGGTTGGCAAAAACACCAAACAACAATAATATGCGCCAACCCTTCATGATATAATTTCAACGAATAAGAACTGAAAACGTTGTTAAAAGTTAAGCTTTTTTTTATTTTTTTTCAAGACCAAGTCCTTGAAGTTGACAAAACTTGGCATATTCCCCTTGTTTTTGGAGAAGTTGTAGGTGTGAGCCCGTTTCAACAATTTTCCCTTTTTTAAAGACCATGATCACGTCGGCATTAATGATGGTACTCAATCGGTGTGCAACCACAATACTTGTTTTTCCTTTCATGATGGAATCTAAAGCAAGCTGTACTTGTCTTTCTGATTCTGTGTCTAAGGCGGAGGTGGCCTCATCCAGCAACAAAATTTCAGGATTCTTATACATTGCTCGAGCAATGCTAATCCGTTGTTTTTGTCCTCCTGAAAGCTTGTTTCCTCGATCACCTACGTTGTATTCAAAGCCTCCATCAAGCAGGGTTATAAATTCATAGGCATTTGCGTTTTTTGCAGCCTCCACAGCTCGCTTTATATCCGGGGTTTCGTCTCCAAAAGCAATGTTCTCTAAAACAGTGGCATTAAAAAGTAAGGAGTCCTGAGCCACGATTCCAATCATGTGTCTCAAATGTTGAATATCGATGGATCGCAAATCTATTCCATCAATGGTAATGTTCCCTGCCGAGGGATCGTGAAACCTTGGGATTAAATCCAGTAGCGTGGACTTTCCACTCCCCGATTCCCCGACTATGGCTATGGTTTGACCCTTTTTGATTTCAAACGAAATGCCTTCAAGGACCAAGTCCGAGGTGTAGGAAAAGGAGACGCCGTTGAAGGAAATCGTGTCTTCGAAGGCGGTGAGCTTAATCGCGTTCGGAGAATTTTTAATCACTTCATCTTGTACTAGGATTTCTTGGATGCGGTCCATGGAAACACGTGCTTTGGCAAGATTGGCAAGGGAGGATGAAATGCCTTGAATTGGACGTAACATTTGAGAAAATACGATAATAAAGGTCAGAAACACTTCTCCGGATAACCCACCGCTTTGATGATTTAGAATTAGCTGCCCTCCAAAAAACACCAATAAAAGCATGATAAGTGCGCCGAGGGTTTCATTGATTAGCGGGGCTAAATCTTTTTTTCTAAAGGTCTTGGTAATGAGCTGTTGATGCAACAAATTTACATGCTCGAAACGCGTTTTTATGAAATGAATCGCCCCAAAAGCCTTTATGATACGTATTCCATTTAGTGCCTCATCAATGGATGCGTATAATAGCCCTGTTTGTTCTTGTCCTTGCTTGGCGGTTCGTTTCAAGCTTTTATTGATTTTCGAAATCACAAAGGCAGAAACAGGCAAAAGGAAAAGTGAAAAAAGGGTTAACTCCGGGCTTAGTAAAATCAGTGTTACCACATTAATAATAACTGCGATAGGTTCTCGAAAAATTAATTCAAGCATGCTTACTACTGCAACCTCAATCTCTCCGACATCGCTATTCATTCGCGCCATAATATCACCTCGGCGTTCATTGGAGTGGAAGGAAAGCGGTAAAATTAAGGCCTTGTAAAAGAGTTCATTCCGTACATCCCTAACCACGGCCATGCGCAGCTGCGATTGAAACCATACAGCCCCATACCGGAAAAGATTTTTGAGAAAAAAAGCTGTAAAAACACTTAAACAAACAATAAGTAGGGCAAACTCGGGGTCTTGTTTTACCATAGAAGCCATATGAAACTCATAAAATTCCTTGAGGAATCTTCCAAAATCCAAGATGGAATCTGGGTTTTTGGGATACTTGGGAATGTGTATTGCATTCGGGCTCCTGAAAATGAGTTGTAAAACCGGGATAAATAAGACTAAAGACAGCAAGTTAAAAATCACAAACAGGAGGTTGCATGCGACCACAAGGAGCGCAATTCCTTTGTATACGAAGGTATACGATATGATTACTTTAAGGTCTTTCAAGGAAGCACAAAGATACATTTTGTTAAGACAAGGTAAAACACCCCGTGAAGATTCGTAACTTTGACCCAATGAGTAGTATTAGACAACAAAAAATAGAGGCGGCCATTCGCCAGGAACTTTCAGCATTTTTGTTAACGAAGTCCAGTGAAATTACCTTGGGAGCCATGGTGTCCGTTACAGTGGTAAGGGTAACCGCAGATTTGTCCTTGGCAAGGTGTTATCTTAGTGTGTTTGCCCATCAAGAGCCTGCAGCGGTTCTCGCATCAATTGAGTCGAATACTGGTGTAATTCGACGGGAGGTCGGGAACCGACTTAAAAACATGCGCAAAATCCCAAGCCTTAGGTTTTTTCTGGATGATTCGTTGGATTATGCGGATCAAATAGATAAGCTCTTGAAAAAGTGAAACCGGTAACAGTTTTTTTTCTTGCAAAACGCTTCTTGATTTCTCGTCAAAAAAAGACCGCAGTATCTGTGATTTCTTGGATTGCTGTTTTAGGAATGTTGGTCTCTTCGGCGGCTATGGTTATTCTACTTTCTGCATTTAATGGAATCGAAGGAATGATTGAAGGTATGTATACTGCATTTGACCAAGAGGTCACGATGACTCCGAAAAACGGCTCGAAAATCAGTGCCGATTCGCTAAGGAAAGTACTATCACTAACCAAAAACATAGAAGGAGTAAACGCGCAAAGCATGTTTATTCAAGAACGTATTATAATAAGAAAAGAAAAAAAATGGGCAAATGCGGAGCTATGGGCCGTTGAGCCCTCCTTTTTTGAAATGGCCAACGTAAATACGCCAGAACATTTAATAAATGGGAACCCGTTAACGGGTACTGGTCAAGCCTTAATGGGGGTGGGGCTGGCAAATAAGCTTGGATTACATTCTATGGATTTATCCCCTGAAACAGCCGTCCTTTACATCCCGCGACAAGACCGCAAAATTCGTATTGGAAAGTCTCCATTTTTTCAACAGCGCATTTCGGTATCCGGTGCTATAGAATACAACAAGGAGCTCAACGATCAAGTGCTCCTGGTTCCGCTGTCCTATGCCACAGGGTTTTTCAGTAATGAGGTAAGTGGCGTTTTGATGAGTACTGCGGAGTCGAAAAGAAATTCGATTAAAAAAAACCTCGTTGAAAAGTTCGGAGGCCAGTTTTCGATAAAAACGAATTTGGAGAAAAACGCATTAATTTTTAAGACCAGTAAATCAGAAAAACTCATTGTGGTTATTATTTTGATTTTCGTGTTTATTCTATCGCTGTTCAATTTATCCGCGTCATTAACCATGACATATTTAGAAAAAAAAGCAGAATTTACCACGATGTTTTCATTGGGAATGAGCTCGTTAGATTTGAGCCGTATATTCTTAGTATTAGGAGCCATGATTGTTTCCCTTGGGGTATTCATTGGACTAAGCGCGGGATCCTTATTAGTTTTTCTTCATGAACAGCTGCATTTGATTAAGATCCCAGGAACGACGAACGCCTTTCCGAGTAACTACGATGGGTTACAAATTATATCCCTGCTATTTTTGCTCATTATCCTTGGATTCACAGCTACTGCGGTTACAACTTCTTTTTTAATGAAAACAAACAGAAAAGCATAATAAATTTTGTGTTCTCTTCAATTTAATTCAGTATATTTGCGCCCAAAATAACACACGATTTACAATGATTAAAGGTAGAATTTCTCAGGTTATTGGTCCAGTAGTGGATGTGGCATTCGATAATGATTCCGCCCTTCCTACCATATATGATGCACTCGAAGTACGCAGAAAAGACGGTACACGTGTAGTGCTTGAGGTACAAGCCCACGTTGGAGAAAATTCCATTCGTGCAATTTCGATGGATTCCACCGATGGCTTTACCAGAGGTATGGAAGTAACTTCTACAGGAAGTGCAATCAAAATGCCTACAGGAGATAAAATTAAAGGACGTTTATTTAATGTAGTTGGAGACGCGATTGACGGTATTAATGTCATGGACTCTTCGAATGGCTTACCCATTCACCGAGAAGCACCAAGGTTTGAAGACCTTTCTACGGCATCAGAAATCCTATTTACTGGAATTAAAGTGATTGACCTCATCGAACCTTATGCGAAAGGCGGAAAAATTGGACTTTTCGGAGGTGCGGGTGTAGGGAAAACAGTATTGATTCAAGAATTAATTAACAACATTGCGAAAGGTCACGGAGGTTTATCTGTGTTTGCCGGAGTAGGTGAGCGTACGCGTGAGGGAAATGATTTGTTGCGAGAAATGTTGGAAGCCGGTATTATCAAATATGGCGAAGATTTTATGCATTCCATGGAAGCCGGTGGATGGGATTTAACAAAGGTTGACTTAGAGGTAATGAAAGAATCGAAAGCGACGTTTGTGTTTGGTCAGATGAATGAGCCTCCTGGTGCCCGCGCTCGCGTGGCTTTGTCGGGACTAACCATTGCAGAGTATTACCGTGATGGCGATGGCGATGGACAAGGGAAAGACATTTTGTTTTTTGTTGACAACATCTTCCGTTTTACACAGGCGGGTTCCGAAGTATCTGCACTTCTTGGGAGGATGCCTTCCGCCGTTGGATATCAACCAACCTTAGCTACCGAAATGGGTGCTATGCAAGAGCGAATTACATCCACGAAAAACGGATCAATCACCTCAGTACAAGCGGTGTATGTACCTGCGGATGACCTTACCGATCCTGCACCAGCAAATACCTTTGCTCACCTTGATGCAACAACGGTATTGTCAAGAAAGATTTCGGAACTTGGAATTTACCCAGCAGTAGACCCATTGGATTCAACCTCACGTATTTTAACAAGAGAAATTGTTGGGGATGCTCATTATGATTGCGCACAACGGGTGAAGCTAACCTTGCAACGATATAAAGAGCTTCAAGACATTATCGCGATTCTTGGAATGGATGAATTATCTGAAGAAGATAAATTAATTGTT
>DBCM01000073.1 GCA_002293045.1 Flavobacteriales bacterium UBA958
TGAGGACTTATGTTCTGATGAAGTAAGTTTTCAGCAGGTTAAGGTCCTTGTAACGCGAAGCAAGGATGTTTTACCCGTAAATCCTCCCGCGCATTTATTGGAAGCGTTAAATCAAACATTTGATCAAACGTATTCACAACCCTCAGTGCAGCGTATGCGTCTAAAGATGTTCAATTTATTTACTGCCTCTGCCGTTGCTGCTTCGGTGTTAATTTTCTTGACGATTTATTATTTTGGCGTTGAAAATTCCCCACAAGAAAAGCAGGCAAAGGTTGAGAAAAAGACATCACCAAAGCACAAGAAGGTCCCTAACATAGCACCTCATCCTAAACCAGCTCAAAACCCTCAATTGGCGGTTGTAGAGTCGGTCAAAACACCCGGTTTCGAAGATGAGAGCATCGTTGCACCCCTTGAACAAGTGATGGATGAACCAGCGGCTATTGCCTCGGTTGAAATGGAAGATGCAAAGCCTGAATGGGTTAGGGGTTCAAGATCCGATGAGGGTGCCGTGCCAGTTGAGGATAATGTTGCGAGTAATGCACCAAAAAGCAATACCTACATGTGGACCGCGGGGGATAATCACTCAGCGTCGGGAAAGATTACGTTAGCTGAAGTATCGATGAAAAAACAAAATAAATCGGACTCAAAACGCCTGAATACCGCATTCATGTTAAAACAAATAAAGCCCGTCTATTAAAAGGTCAAAATAAAATGTTCCTTTGCCTGTGTTGGTCGCCGACTTACTAATCCCATTCTGAAAAAATCAATGCTCACATGAAATCGCTCATCTGCGATGAGTTCATTCCATGCCTTGAACATATCGTCATTCCAACGGATGTCATCTAATAGAAAAAGGGTTTGCTCATGTGTGTGGGGAATTATTTGGTCAAGGTAGCGGCGTAGCGCTTCCCCTTCATGATGGCCATCAATATAAACGAGGTCAAAGGTTTTGTTATCCAAATTGGATAAATAGTCGTTGAATGAACTTACTACCAAGTCCATATTGCTGGGATTCGTAGCGAATTCATTCATGTTTTCACGTGCAATGGCCGCGATTTCAGGTGAACCTTCAATGCTTATTATTTCTGCCGCTTGATATCCAAGATGCATGGCCAAGGTTCCTCTGCCCAGAGAGGTTCCAAATTCAAGGATTCGTCTGGGTTCGAAGTGTTTGCACAGGCGATAAAGTAAGGTGCCATAGCGTTTACCTGAGCTGCTGGTCTTATGAATTTGCTTGACTGAACGGTGATTACCTAAGGTTTTCGAGCCTGCACCTAAATCGTTTATCGTTAATGTTCGTCGGTCAGCACGTTGTTTTTGATCAAAGGAAAATAAAATATGTTCGTGTTCCTTTTCTATGGTTAATTGAAGTCCATTATCTGCCAATCCGTACACAAAGGGAGAATGAATTCCTTGCCGTTTTTTGGCGTGTAATTGATATTTTATACCTTCGAGGATTAGATTCACACTGCAAAGTAAAACTATTTATCTCGGATGGAGAAGGATATTCTAGAAGCGATTGATATACAGCGTACCCGCTTGTTCTCCTCCTTGTCATCTCCAACCATTGTCTCGGCTTGTACGGTAGGGAATGGAATTCTTCAATTCACCACGCAGGAAACCAGTGCATTCCGAAATAAATTTGTTCATTCAGAGGTCTCGGTTGCATACTTTATTCCCGCTTCTGGAGTTGGTTCACGCATGTTTGACTTTCTTCAGCAATTTTTGGGCACCATGGGCCATGAGCATGTGGATGAGGTTCGTTTGTTTTTAAGTAACATTGAGTCTTTTGCGTTTTTTCATGAGGTAAATGCGGATTGGAGAAAGGCGCTTAGCGATCCTTCGGTGGATTTATTAGCCTTGTGTGATTACCTACTTGGGTCACAAGGGTTGAATTTTTCCGGTACGCCTAAAGCCTTGTTTCCATTTCATCGGTTGTCGGGGCAGAATATTTCACCCTTTGAGGGCCACCTTAGACAAGGATTAAATGCAGCGAAACCCATAGAGCGCTTTCATTTCACCGTGCAGCAAGAGCATTTAACTCAGGTGATTTCCCAAGGCGAGTGCTTAAGAGATTCGTTCGTTGGTGAAATCGATTTTTCCACACAAGCATCCGATACAGATTCCTATGTATTTGATGAGTTTATGCAACCTTTAATAAATCAGGCCAATGCTTATGTAAAACGCCCAGCGGGTCATGGAGCGATTCTCTCTAATTTAAATCACCTGTCCTCTGAAGTAGTTTGTATTAAAAACATTGATAATATTCAATGTCCTGCCTATGACGCCATCGTGAATGAAACATGGGAACTCTTGGGAGGGGTTTTGCTTACCTTGCGTGAGGCGCTCCAAAAAGCACATGCTGCCAATGCGTTAATGGAATTTACAGCACGCTGTGTGGAATTTCATTTGTTGGATGAAGCAACGATTGTCCATTCTTGGAAAGAGCTTGAGTATATTTTACATCGTCCCATGCGCGTTTGTGGAATGGTAAAGAATGAGGGTATGCCTGGGGGAGGACCTTTTTGGGTTTCTCATGAAGGGAATAAAACAAAGCAAATTATAGAGAAGTCACAAATTGATTCGATTCACTTGGCTAAACTTACTGAAAGTTCTCATTTTAACCCGGTCATGATGGCAATATCACCCTACGACTTAATGGGAAATAAATTAGATCTCACCCAGTATGTTCGGGAAGACCTTTCCATGGCTGTAAAAAAGAACCATTTAGGTAAAACCGTATACTATCTTGAAAAACCAGGATTATGGAATGGTTCGATGTATCATTGGAATACGGTGTTCGTTGAAATTCCTTCCAATGTGTTTAGTCCGGTAAAAAATGTGATGGATTTATTAAACCCATCACATTGCTGTTAAACTAACCTTCATTAAATTCTTCAGACAGTCGTTTCGCGATTTTTCTTTTAGCAAACCAATCTTTAACGGAATCAACCATACTATACATAATCGGAACTACGATAATGGTTAGGAACATGGATGAGGTTAAGCCACCGATTAATACCCATGCTAAGCCATTCTTCCATTCTGCACCTGAGCCTTTACCTATGGCGATAGGAATCATTCCAAAAACCATGGCTATCGTAGTCATTAAGATTGGACGCATCCGTGTCCTAACCGCTTCTAATAGGGCTTCGTGGGTCTTAACCCCTGTTGTTTTTAAGTGGTTGGTAAAGTCGACAATGAGAATGGCATTTTTTGCTACCAATCCCAAGAGCATCAACATACCAAGCATGGTAAAGATTCCCATGTTGGAGGCAGATAAACTCAAGGCAAGTATCGCTCCAATCAATGATACGAGAATCGAGAATAATACTACAAACGGATAGACAAAATTATCATACAAGACCACCATGATGAGGTACACTAGAATTACTCCAATGCCCATGGCTGTTCCAAGTGCTCCCATGGATTCTTTCTGACGTTTAACTTCACCTCCCCATTTCATGCGCACCTGATCGTTCAGTGGGTTATCTGCCAAATAGGAGTCAATGTCTTGAGCTACATTTCCCGCGGCTCTTCCAAGCACCCAACATCTGAGAGTAGTGTTATTTGCCCGATTTTTTCGCTCGAGGGTTCCGTTTCCATTTTCCATGGTAACCGTGGCAAACTCTTCCAAGCGGACCAATTTACCGTCGTTTGTTGTAAATGCCATAGATTCCACATCTTCAACACTTTTTCGGTCGTATTTATCTGCCATTACACGGATTCCGTATTCATTCCCGTCATCATCGAACTTCACATCGTCATTTCCGGTTAAGGCATTTTGTAATTGCATTCCAATGACAGCCACTGGTAGTCCGAGTTGTCCCATTTTATCGCGGTCTAATTCAATTCGGATTTCTGGTGTTACATCATCGGTGGAAATGTATGCATCTTTAGCTCCTTTGATGCTTTCCATGTATGTTTTTAGCCTTCGTGCTTCACTGAGAAGCAATTCATTGTCATCCGATGAAAGGAAAATTTCAATGGGTGCTTCTTCTGATTCTATCATTCCAATGTTCATGGCCCTAACTTCAAGTCCCGGATAAGTTTGTTCAATGTTCTCGCGGATTTTGGTCATGAACTTGATGGTCGGGTAGCGTTCTTGCATGCCGGGTTTCATCTTTATGGTAATCTCTGAGCGATATTCAGATCCAAAAGACAATGCCCCCATACCCGAACTTGGTCCACCAACATTGGAGAATACTACCGAATTCACTTCTTTCTGACTGTTAAGCATGTCTTCAATGGCTAGGGTTACCCGGTTATTTTCCTCGATGGTGGTACTTTTGTCAAATTTCAATTTAAGCATGAACTTCCCTTGGTCTCCTTGTGCCACAAATTCTTGTCCCACAATGCCTAAGGCCATAGTTCCGAAGCTTGCAATGAAAAGCACCAAGATGGATAGTCCCGTGATAATTTTGTGTCGAAGCGACCAATTTACAAGAGAAACATAGCCCTCAGTAAATCGGGAAAGGCGTGTTTCAAACCAATGTAAAAACCGATAGAAAATTCCTTTTTTCTCTTCCAATTTAACTTCTTTTGCCATGCGTGAAGCAAGCCACGGAGTAAGGGTAAAACAGACAAAGAGCGACATTAAGGTAGAAATCACAACCACAATAGAAAATTGCTCAAGGATGTCAGATATAACCCCTTCAATGAACACGACAGGGGAGAATACCACGACATCTACGAGGGTAATTGCAAGTGCTGTAAAACCGATTTCATTCCGGCCATCTAAGGCTGCTTGTTTTCTGTTTTTACCCATTTGAAGGTGCCTGTAAATGTTTTCTAGGACCACGATGGAATCATCTACGAGAATTCCGATTACCAGCGACATAGCGAGTAAGGTCATTAGATTGAGGGTGTACCCCAAGGCATACATAACAATAAACGTAGACACCAAGGAGGCTGGTATTGCGATTAAAACGATTAAGGCGTTCCGCAGTGTATGTAAGAATAAAAGCATGACAATCGCAACCAATGCGATGGCCAACTCGAGGTCGTGAAGCACGGCATGAACAGAATCTAGGGTTACCGTGGAGGTGTCGGTTGCTACCGTAAATTCGATCCCTTCCTTCTTGTATTTATCTTCTAATTCCTCAATACGTTTTCGCGTAAGTTCTGACATTTCAACCGCGTTGGCATCGCTTTGCTTTTTTATTCGAAGTCCGATTCCTTCCTTCCCGTTTAAGCGGCACAAGGAGAGTTGGTCTGTAGAGCCATCGGCGACTTCTGCCACATCCGCCAAGCGAACTACAGATGTCCCGTTGGCGTATAAAATCAGGTTTTTGATTTCGTCAACCGATTTAAACTTACCAGAAAGACGAACCGTCATTTGCTCCTCGGTACTTTTAACCTTACCCGTAGGAAACTCAACATTGGATGATGCAATCGCTTGGTTCACATTGGAAAGGGATAATCCGTAAGACTTTAATTTTTCTTTGTCTACATTTACTCGGATTTCCCGTTTTTCTCCGCCAATCACCTGAACCTCCGCTACGCCTTTTACCTGTTTGATTTGCGGAAGAATTTGGTCATCCATCAAGGTCATGAATTCCTTTCCGCCCATATTTTTTGCCGTAGCAATAACTTGTAATACAGGAGTGGCATTCGGCTCAATTTTCGCTAATACGGGCCTGGTAGAATTATCGGGTAGGACCGATTCAATGGTGTTGATTTTACGCTGCGCCTCTTGCAAAGCCAAGTTGATGTCTACTCCGTCTTTGAATTCAAGAAGTACAATCGAGGCATTTTCTAGAGAAAAGGTCGTTACCTCTGACAGGTTTTCAATGCCACTAAGTCCATCCTCGAGGGGTTTAGATACTTGAGATTCAACCGTGGCTGGAGAAGCTCCTGGATAGGTGGTGGTTACCGTGAGCACAGGAGGAGAGAAGTCGGGCATTAACTCATAGCTCAACTGCTGATAACTTAACATTCCTCCCCCAATCAGAATCGTGAATATTACGATAATGAACGAAGGTCTTTTGATCGATAATTCGGTAAGTGTCATGTTATTGAGCTATTTTAACGTTCTTATTGTCTCTGAGATTGATTTGACCGCGAATCACAATTTTGTCTTGTGCGCTCAAGCCGCTGCGTACCTCGATCACGTCTCCTTCGGAAAGTCCAATAGCGAATGACACGAGTTTAGCTTTTCCATCTCGAACCACATACACTTGAGGGTTTTTGAGGGATCCAACGATGGCTTTTCTAGGAATGGAAAAGTTGTTTACGCTGTAATCGCTTTGAATAATTGCAGATCCATACATTCCCGCTCGAAGGGACTTGTTTGCATTGTTTACAATAATTTGAACTTTAAAGTTGTGTGATTTATCCGCCTGCACAGCAATGTTGGCAATTTTTCCGCTAAGCGTGGAACTGGTTTGGTCACTGCTAATGCTTATCGCTTGATTCAATTTGAATTTTTGGATATCCCGTTCTGGAATATTCACCGTAAGTTTCAGTTTTGAAATATCGGTGATTTCAACCACCGGAGATCCTGCACCAATGACCGATCCTAAATCAATTAATTTTTTTGTAATTACCCCTGCAAATGGTGCTTTTATGACGGTGGCTCTCAACTGTTTTTCCAGTTGTTTTTTCTGAATTTTTGCTGCTTTTATTCCCAGTTTGGCTTTTTCTGCTTGTACTGCTGGAGCCGCATTCTGATTAGAGAGTGTGGTGTAGCGATCGTCGTCTTTTTCTTGACCTTCAATGCTAACCTCTAGATTTTCGATTTGCAGTTTGATCATTTCGTCATCCAATTTTGCAATAACACTTCCTTGACCTACCTGGTCTCCTTCTGAAACATTCATGGAAATTACGCGCCCGTTGCCTTCTGCACCAATTAAATTCTGACGAAAGGGTTCAAAGGTTCCGAGGTAGGAAAACTCGTCTTCAAAGGTGTGCATGGAAGGGTTTACTACTTCCACCAAGACAGGCGCGTCAATGTTGGGAATGTAAATTTTTTCTTCTACTGATTTCTTGTTTGACATCAATTTTACTACAATGAATGCAATTAAAACGAGTGCAATTCCAATTCCTGCGAGGATGCTTTTGTTAATTTTCATGGGTACTTATTTGAGTTGACTTATAGATTTTAAATAACTTAATTCGGCCTGACGCAACGAAAGGTATGCGCCAACCAAGCTCGATTGGGCTTGTTGAAGTCCATTATCGGCTTGAAGCAATTCGTTGGTACTGATGGTGCCTGCTTTGAACTGCGCTTTTGCCGCATCATAGACGCGTTCGGATAATCTTAACTGTTCCTTATTCATCTCCAAATTAGCGGTTTGTAATTCCGCCTCACGTTTCGCGTTGGCCGTGGCTAAATTCAATTGCTGAGTGGCCAACAATTCTTGATTTTGGATTTTCTCTTTGTTGTAGGCGTTAACTTTGAGCTTGTTCTTTTTTTCAAATCCGTCGAAAAGGGTCCAGTCCAAGCGGAGCCCAAGAAAGGCGGAAGGAATGCCCGTTCTGAAATCGTCTTCGGGTTTCATGTTGTAATTGTAATTGTAGGCGCCATAAAACGACAGCGTAGGCAAGTAGGCCATGTAGGTGCCTTTGCGTTCTTCAATGTTCATTTGCTTTTGCAGCTGAATTAATTCAAGTTCAGGGCGAAGCGCATTCGTTTGCTCTATGATGGTGGGGTTAGAAATAATTTCATCGCTGGCAATGGTTAGTGTAGTACCTTCAGGGAATCCAACCAAGATGGAAAGCAGTTGATTTAATTGTAAGCGAGTGTTTTCAAGTTTAATGATGCCATTGGTTATGCTATTTCGGTTAATTTTTAGTTTGTCAACTTCGGTAGGGATGATTAAGCCTTGCTGCTGCATCAATTCCATGTTACGGATGAGCTCATTCATGTTTTTTTCATTTTTCTGGAGGTAAGCCAACTGTTGGTTGATGGCCTGTAACCCGAAAAAGGTATTGGATACTTGATAGTGAACCTCTTGGAATGCCATTTTCTCTTGTACCGCAACAATTTGTGCATTTATCGCTAAGGCATTTAACCCATAATTTAATTGTGGGTTGAAAATAAATTGGGTGAGTTGCACGGTATTACTCAGGTTGATGGGAACACCAAATTGAACCTCAGCAAAGGTGCCTGGAGGCCCCCCGAAAAAATCAGCTGGGACGATTTGTCCGGGTATAATTGCATTGTATCGGTAATCACCGTTCGCCGTTATTTTGGGGTATTGGCTCGCCAGGAAGGCCTTGCGTTGATTGATGTTGGAGTTAACATCGAGTCTGGCATTTTTCAGGGTAAGGTTCGCTGTATCCGCCATTTTTAATAGGTCAGCCAGGGAATACACCTGTGCGCTAGCCCAAGTGGAAAGAAATAAGAAGAGAAACAGGACGGCTTTATTCATGAGGAGTTATTTGATCGTTTGGGAAAAGATACCCAAGCACCATGGCTACCGCATGGTCTTTGTGGGCGATGAGGTGTGCTTTGTAGGTTTCAGTACTTACCCCATGAACCACTTTCATGAGGGGTTGCGCCATAAATGGATATTGGCAATTAGACATAATCAGTAAGGTAATTTGTACGATATCCATCTGTCGCATGTCACCTTGTTCTTGAAGTTTTTTGGCTTCATCAAAAACACCTGATTCATTGACCATCTGCAATACGGGAATAATGCCATGAATTGCTTCTGGATTTCTAGCCAATTCATTCAATACAAAATTTGGGATATCCGGGTGTTTTCCTAAGAATTCGAATTCGCGTTCAATGAGAATTTGTATTTTTTCACGAATGGGTAGGTCAGAGCTGAATACCTGAACCATAGATTTCAAAAAATCCTGCATCACCGATTCAAAAATTAGGGCAAATAATTTACTTTTTGAACGGAAATAGTAATTCACCAAGGCTACATTCATCCCTGCTTCACGCGCAATTTCTCGTGAGGTGCAGTTGGCTGAGCCTTTTTGGATAAAGACGCTTAACGCTGCCTGTTTAATTTTTTCTTCTGCGGATTGGTTCATCGTTGCATTTCGCGGTGCAAAGTTAAACACATATATTAAACAGTTGTTTAAAACAGATGTGAAAAAATTCTAAATTGTTTGGAAGTTTTTTAAAATAACCGTGTGCTAGTTGATTTTCTGACTTTTGTCAGTCATCATTGCTTGGATTTGGCGCATCGTGTTTTCCATGCCCTGTGGGCTACCGTCTAGAAATATAGTATTTCCTTTACCATATTCTGCAAAGTTCTTAATGGCTTCGGTCCACATGGAAAACAAGATCACATTGGTGTCTAGATTGGCTTGCTGCATTTGTTCTGCCGCTTCGGTCATACCCTTTGCCACTTCTTGACGGAATAAAGCTACCCCTTGTCCGCGGAGCATTGCCGCTTCTTTTTCTGCCATGGCCGCAATTTTTATCGCATTTCCTTCTGCCTCAGCAGACTTTGTTTTGGTGATCAGTAGCGCCTGCCCTTCATTCTCCGCCGCTGCCTTGAGGTTATTGGATGCAACCACCTTGCTCATACTTTCCATAATGGCGGCATCAAAGGTGATGTCATTGATTTGTAAGTCTAACAAGTGATAACCCCATGTTTCTAAGGTTTGGTCAATTTGCCCTTTAACGCTATCCACCAATTCATGACGAAGCCCAAGGATTTCGGCTTGTTTTTGACTTGCGACATACGAACGTATAGATCCTTCAATGGTTCGAATGAGTGCTTGCATTAAGTCTTTATTGCTAATAAACTTGAAGGCTACCTTTTTAATGGTTTCTTCATTTTCGTCCATCACGGAATAAAGAAGCATACTCTTGAAATACACATTGGCTTGATCAATCGTAACCGCCTGAAATTCCATTTCAATGCTTTGGTTTTGTGAAGAAATACGCTTGTAAACTTTTTCTATAAACGGAATTTTTAATCGCAACCCGGGTTCGGCGGTACGTTTATATTTTCCAAAGAGGGTAATGACAACAATTGTTCCTTGATTTACGGTGTATAGACCGCTTAGAATTAGGACTAAAATTCCTCCTAAGATGTAATAAATGGGCATGTTTTTATTTGTTTAAGGTTGATTGTGATTTCGCGCAATTACATCCACTGGAGGATTTACAAGCAAAAAGACAAAACGAAAGTAGGAAAATTACGATAAATGCTTTCATGTTAATAAGGTTTTTGTCCCATATAATTACCGGGAGGATCATAATTGCAGACGAAGAAAAATGCCCCGGATTTACTCACCGCACAGCCACAACCAACTTGGGTGGTGTTTTTCCAAATCACTTGGGTATAATGACCAGCTTTCGCCCAATCATTTCCGATGGGTTTATATGTGAAATAAACTTTCTCTTCATTCCACATCGCAACGCCTTCAGATATATCATCAGGCATATCGGAAATCCATGAAATATTTTCACCGTAATTGTCTCCACTTCGGTGATGAATGCTATTATCCTCTTCCGCTAATTGAAGTGCCCATTCTTCCGCGTAGGCAGCAATCTCTTCATTCCATGCAAGGTTGGGAATCTTTAGTAATTTTCGCTCTTTGTTGTGTTCGATTAATATACTCCGTTGGATCGCCGTATCAAGCGTTACCGAGTATTGAGCTGAAATGCGAGCAACAAGCACTAGCATTATAAGGAAAAGTAAGCTTTTCATGCCTTAAAATTATTAAAAGTTTATCGTCTTTACGGCCGATTGCGTAAATATCTTCATCTTTACACAACGAAAATCTTGCCATGCATAACATAAAAATCCTATTCTTCATTTTTGTTACCTTTTCTTTTGTGGCTCAGCGAAAACCAGAGGCATTTAAGAAAGGTTCCTTCTATTTTTATTGGGGTTGGAATCGAGCTTTTTATTCGCCTTCAACCATTCATTTCAGTGGAAATAATTATGATTTTCAACTGTATGACGTGGTGGCCGTAGATCGGCAATCACCGTTCAACGCGGAATTGTATTTTACTCCGAATAAAATGACGATACCGCAATACAATGCAAGAATCGGGTATTATTTTAAACATGATTTGCAGATTTCGTTGGGTGTTGACCACATGAAATACGTCATGTTACACGATCAACCGAGCACGATTAATGGGTATATCTATAATAGCAACACTTCGTATGATGGTGTTTATGTCAATGAACCGATTACGATCGCCCAGGATTTTTTAAAATTTGAACATACAGATGGCCTAAATTACATAAACGCGGAACTCAGAAAGTCTATGCGTATGCTAGGGGTTAATCATTTTCAATCCACGTTTTTATTCGGCGGAGGGGTAGGGATGCTCTTACCCAAAACTAATACGACTTTATTAGCAAATCCGCGATATGACGCGTTTCATTTGGCTGGGTATGGGGTAAATGGCGTAATGTCTTTGCAACTTAATTTTTTCAAGTACTTCTTTGTTCAGGGAGAGGCAAAAATGGGATTCATTCACATGCCTGATATACGGACTACCATGAACGCCAGTGATCGGGCATCACAAATGTTCTTGTATAACCAGTTCAATGTCAATTTTGGGGTACAATTCTCGCTCATAAAATACAGTGAGGCGAAAATTCCTAAATTACCTACGGATTAATCTTACTGCAACCAAGAACCACCTACCGATATTACATTGTGTAGCTTTAGGTAGTGTTCGTAGGTTTCTGCTTTAATGCCCCCTGTCGGACAAAACTTCACCTGTGGAAATACTTGTCCATAGGTTTTTAGGGCATCTAATCCACCAAAGAGATGGGCTGGAAAAAACTTAAAGGTATCCCAACCAAGTTCAAGTCCGGTAATGATTTCACTCGGTGTAGCTACACCCGGGATAAATGGAATTCCACAGGATTCAAAGGTAGGGGCAAGGGCTTTACTTATTCCAGGACTTACCATGAAATCAACGCCTAATTCGGCTGCTTTCTCAATTTGCTCATTGGTAACTAGGGTCCCCACACCAATGTCCATGTGTTGTCCGAAAGCACGTTTTGCCTCCGCGATTGCGTCAAAAGAAATGGGTGTTCGTAGGGTAATTTCGATGCAGGAAACACCTTGCGATTCCAGTTTTTCCAATTGGGGAACCACCTCAGATAATTCATGGAAGGTAACCACAGGAATGATGGGATGTTTTTCTAAAATGGCACGTATGTTATGCTGTTTCATGGGCTTTTACAAAAATATGAATATCCTGAGAAAAGGGATCGATTTGGTGTTTTAATGCAGAAATCCAATCATGAATGCTGTGGTTTCCACAAAAATGAAGCAGGTTCATTTGTCGTTCTTGGGGCACTTTATTGGGATACAATTCACGATGAATGCGCTCAAGCCTTTTAATTTGAGTGTCCAATTGCTGTTTTTCTTCTTTCTGCCAACGTTGCTTATAATGGCTTATGCTTGAATCAATACTTGCCAGTTGTGCTCCACACCATTTATTCGCTTCGTTACCAAAGGATGAAATCCCTTCCGACATGCGAAGTTTTAAGGTTGTAACTTCCTTGTCGATTTCATTAAAGACAGCATCCCGATTTGATTGTTTTGAAAGGAGCGCTTCGATTTGGGTTGATAAGTCGCTGAAATAGGAAGCTAATACCGATTCATCGATGTAATCAGGTGTAATAATGGCACTTACCCGTGTTTGGATTAAGGGAAATTCCACATTCGCAGCTGAAAATGTTGCTTTGAGTTGAGCCCAATAGGCCATTTCGCCACTTCCACCAACATAGCATATGTTTGGTAGAATACACTCTTGATAGATGGGTCGAAACAACACATTCGGAGAAAATCGTTCCGGAAACCGCGCTAATTCCTTGATTAATTCGTCTTTCTTCCATTCGATTTCATCTATAAGAAACCCATCGGTTGAAGGGATAATTCGTGACCTTTTACCTTCGGTCATGTAAAACAGGTTAATTGGTCGTACATGGGCTTGTACTTTTTGACCAGCATCCTGTAAGGCTTGATTCGTTGTATTAACGTGCTCAAAAACGAATTGATATTCGAGTTCTTTTTGCATTAAAGGGATAAACATCCGCTTAAGCTCCGGATTATCGCCGTCCATAATGAGTAAGCCATAGGACCCAAACACTTTATTTAAAAGGGTTTTATAGTGTTCTACATATCGACCTTCACCGACATGAAAGAGGTCTTTTAATTCTTCCCGTGCGTCCTCTTGGAATAGCGAAATCATTGACTGGTAGGTTTCATTTAAGCCTGAGGTTTCAAATCTGCCTACCGGACCTGTTTGATTCGTGTCCCAAGCAAAATTTTTATGAAAAAACTGGGTGGCTTTGATCTCTTCAAAATCGTGGTCTTCGGAGGCCAACCAAAAAACAGGAACAAGTTGGAAATCGCTTTGTTCCTTATTCAGTTGTTCGCAGAGATTAATTACATGCAGTGCTTTGTATATTAAGAAAAGTGGACCAAGACCTAAGGAAAGTTGATGGCCTGTGGTGATCGTAAATGTGTTGTCTTTGGCAAGGAGTGCCAGATTTATTTCCTGCGCTTCGGTGGTGGAACCGCTCGAATAGTGATCGTTTAGGTGTGAACAAAGGATTTTTCTATGCTCATTTGAATAGCTGATTGATTTAGTTTTACATTGTTCAAGAATACTAGCCCGTGAAACATCTCCATTCAAAAACGCGTGTTTGTTCTGGCTAGACCATTGTTCAATCGCAGTTCCAAACCCATGGACATTCGTTCTGGGTAGCAGGTACCGTGTTAATGGAATCATGCCTCGGAAAGGTTTTGTAACTCCACAAATCGCGCATAGGCACCATTGAGCGCAATCAACGTTTCATGCTTACCCTCTTCCATGATTTTCCCATCTTGAAGCACGATAATTTTATCCGCTTTACGAATGGTGGAAAGTCTGTGTGCGATAACGATTGCGGTACGATTGGTCATTAAGCGATCCAACGCATCTTGAACTAATTTTTCTGATTCAGAATCTAGTGCAGAGGTGGCTTCATCAAGAATGAGAATAGCCGGATTTTTCAAAATTGCCCTAGCAATCGCGATGCGTTGTTTTTGTCCACCGGATAATTGTATTCCGCGATCTCCCACTTGGGTATTCATACCCTCTGGAAAACTTTGTATGAATTCTAAGGCATTGGCAGCTTTTGCAGCATCCTCAATCTCTTGGGTGCTTGCTTCGGGTCTGCCAAAGCGAATGTTCTCTTGAATGGTATCCGCAAAAAGCATAACTTCTTGGGGTACGATTGCAATGTGTGCACGTAAATATTCTAAGTCAATCTCGCGTATGTTGGTATCATCGAAAAACACAGCACCGGATTGGGGTTCATAATACCGTAGCAGCAAACTAGCCAAGGTTGATTTTCCTGCGCCAGAGCCTCCAACCACGGCAAGGGTTTGATTCCGGCCAATGCTGAAATTTATTCCACTGAGTACAGGTACATCTAAGCGCTGAGGGTATTGGAAATGAACATCTTCCAAGCGGATATTCCCTTCAAGTGTTGGTTTTTTTGTCCCGTCAACTAATTCTCTTTCCGTGGCCGTGTTCATGATCTCAATCAGGTTTTCAACCGCACCAAGGGCCTTTTGGATGTTTGCATACAATTCAGGAAGGGAACCGATACTTGCGCCCATCAAGATGGTGAATAGAATAAACTGATAAAACCCTTCTTTTGGCAGCGTAGGATGTGCTCCTTGTGTCATGATCATTCCTTGCCAAATGATAAACACGATAGCTCCGAATAAACAGAAAATGATAAAGGAAACAAACACTCCCCGCCAAATGCCGCTTTTCACGTTGAGGTCGCGCATTTTTTGGGTATTTACTCTAAATCGATTTAGGTTAAAAACTTCATTCGTGAAGGCTTTAACATTGGCGATACCACTAAGGGCTTCTTCAATGATTGAATTGGATTCAGCGGTAAAATCTTGAGCATTCTTGCTTAATTTACGAATGTACCGTCCAAAAATCACAGCGATAATTGCCATTACAGGCACAGTTCCCAGCATGATTAAAGAAAGTTTCCATGAAATGAACACCAAAAAGGTGATTCCTCCAACAACAATTACCAATTGCCTGAAAAATTCAGCAATGGTGGTTCGCATGGTTTCTTGGATTTGAGTGATGTCTGAGGCAATGCGGCTAGTTAATTCTCCTACTTTGTGTGTATTGAAAAAATCCATCGGCATATATATCATGCGTTCGAATGCATCATTCCGTAAGTCTCGCAATGCGTTTTCAGTAACGTTATTGAAGAGTACCACCCTGAAAAAAGAGAAAAGCGATTGAATTCCGAATAGAATAAACAGCGCAAATGCTATTCCGTTCACGGAGTTTTTAGATAAGACTTGTCCAATCGTATCCACGGAGCTTCCGCCTGAATCTGCGCCTAATAATCCCCCCATCAAATAAGGAAATACTAGTCCAGCCAAGGTTGAAAGTACTAAAAACACCCATCCAATACTGTATGAAAACAGGTAGGGTCTTAAATAGGACAGTAAAAAACGTAGTTTCTTTGAAGCACTAATCTTCTTGGTGTTTTTTTGTTTGGATGACAAGGCGTTCAACTTTAATGGATTGCAATGCAAAAATACCTACTTTTAAGGGAGTGAGGAATAATTTCATTTTTTTTATCAAAACAATTTGAATTGGTGAAAAATATCGTATATTTGCACTCCGTTTTTCGGTAGATATTTAAAGATAAGACGATGAAAAGAACATTTCAACCTTCACAAAGAAAACGAAGAAACAAGCATGGTTTCCGAAGTAGAATGGCTACCAAAAATGGTCGTCGTGTATTAGCTGCACGTCGCAAAAAAGGCAGAAAGAAATTAACCGTTTCTGATGAGCCACTTCACAAAAGATAGATTTAACCCATTTATATCAAACCCTGACCACAACGTCAGGGTTTTTTTTTGCACTTTTGGGAAAATTATGCATGATGATTAGAAATATCCTCGGCTTTATAATGCTTTTAACCGCGTTTAATAGTTATTCCCAAGGAACAACAATAGCATCTAAAAACAAGAAATCAAGCTTCAAGCTTTCGGGGTATGGTGATTTATATCTCGGTAAGCATTGGGGTGGATACAATAAAAAAGAATCCTTTTTTTATAATCACAAGGTAAATAATGCCTTGCGCACTAATCTTTTACTGCTTAAAGGTGAATTCAGCGCGCGTAGATTTCGAGCAACATTGGCATTAATGACGGGGGATTACAGTCAATACAATTTAGCGACAGAGCCGAAATGGGCTAAACCCTTGAACGAGGCTTTTGTAGGATTCAAACTTTCAAAAACAAAAAATCTTTGGTGGGATGCTGGAGTTTACAGTTCATACATCGGAATTGAATCTTCTATTTCATCGGATTGTCCAACCTTAACGCGCAGCATGGTTGCTGAAAATTCGCCCTATTATTTGAGTGGAACACGTATTGTGTTTGTTAGTGATAATAAAAAACATGAAGCTGGATTGCATGTGTTAAATGGATGGCAGCGTATTGGATGGGATCCATCTATCGTTAAACCGAGTTTAGGAGTGCATTATAAATATAACATCAACGAACATCTTTCGCTCATGTATGGCGCTTTTTATGGGTCAATTTATCCAGACAGTTTATCTATAAATCGGTTTTATCAGCATGTAAATGTTGCTTGGAAGAACGGGAAATGGGAAACATGGGGAACGCTTGACCTGGGCTTAGAATCTGGTAAGATTTGGGGTGCTGCGCAGGTAATGAATCGCTACACCTTCAATTCGCACTGGAGCTTGGCACAACGCGTAGAAGTTTTTTATGACCCGGATAACCGCTGCGCCCGAATAGATGCCGCAAAAGAAACTGTAATTGGTGGATTAACCCTTTGTCCTACCTATCAGTTAAATGATCAAATTGCCATACGGTTCGATACCAAATTCCTTAAGTCTACAGAAAACATCTTGAAAGGAGAGAATTGGGATCTACAATTCAACGCGGGAATTGGGGTGAGGTTTTGAATTAATACACCCAACAATCTCCTAATTTAAAAAATCAGCGGTTATCTCCTGGTATCGATTGGATTGAAGGGTTGGGAGTAGGGTTTTGTAGATGTCCCCATGCTTGGGTGTGCTTATCCCATATCCCGTCGAGGTTTTATTGAGCTCATCATACTTTTTTTCATAATTCGTCATAAGCGTCGAAAACGACTTGTGGATGCTCTTGTACACAAACGAAAACGTGGGATGAGTTTTTAATTCCTGGTAGAGTGCAGGGTGATGCTGCTTGGCATAGAGCAGGTATTCCTTAATGAAGAAATCGAACTCGTAGAATGCATCGGCATTACTTACAAATTTTGAAGGCCAAGACCAAGAAACGCCTGTTCCATAAGCTTCCTTGAACAAGGGATATAGATCGTACAACACCTTGCTGCCGTGATAATAGGCATTGAATTCATCCATCAAGCCAACGACTCCATCACATTGCGTGGACTGGGTTGGACCGGCATTTATATAGGTGTTGAACCGAAAAGTGCGTAAAGACTCGGGAATAACTCTCACAAGTTCATTGCTTGGAAAAAGTTTGCTTTTCGGAAATTCGATACAAACACTGGAAAACGGATCCAAATAAAAGCCTTCTGTTTTGCTCAGGTTGGCGAACGTGCTGCCTTGATTAGCCTTCATATAGGGAATTTGACTATCGTACGCATGGGCGGTTTCATGCACCGTGATGTCAATAGAATTCAAAAAGCTTTTCAGGTCGTCTAATTCACAATATTTCAAATGTTGCATAGAAAATGACCGCGTATACCCATCGTGTGAAATAGAGCTCCCATTCGATTTAAAGCCATTAACAATCTCATACGAGGTGTTGGAATACGAAAAGAGTTGATTCATTGCCCATTCGTGAGTGAGTTGTGCATGGCTGCAATGAATGGTGAAAAATGATATAACTACCCCAAGGACCACGTGACGCTTCATGACAATTTAATAAATGGTTAGGTAGGGATGTAATCATTTAGGGGTATAATACATTGTTTGTAGTTGGTTACAAATAGCCATGAAGAGGTTGGTAAACAGTGAAAATCACTTTTGGGTTAGCCCTTATTAACGCCGTAAATTTGGTACCTGTGCCTTACAGTACTACCTGATAGATGTCTGAGGCATTGCGTTGGATTCCATACTTTACAAATCCATTTTCCTCAGGAATCTCTTCAATTAAGGAAAAGACCTTGCAATCGGAGGGGAGTCCTGTGAAAATTAAGGTAAATCGTGTGTATTCATCCGTAGAAGGCATCCATTGGGGAGCGAGCGTAATCCCTTTCCAAGATACTAAGGGACAGTGTTGACCGCTTTCTGTTTTCAAATACGTACTTTTCCAAATGCGAACATAAGTACCGTTGGGGCTATGCAATGAACAATGAACAATCACCTGTTTTTCGGTAACTTCAAAGGTTTTTATTTGTTCATCAACGGCTACCTTTTCTTTAATCTTAGTACATTTTAGGGGATCTCTCATGGCAACGATATGTACAAAATTAAAGGTAATCTAGCTATGAAGTATGAATTTCAAGGTGTATTTTTGACGAACCATGGATTCGTTAACACAGATTGTATTAGGAGGCGCAATTGGAGAATTAGTTGCGGGAAGAAAAATGGGGAATAGGGCAGTGCTCTGGGGAGCGATCGCTGGAACTATTCCAGACCTTGATGTTTTCTTTCGGGTGTTCTATCATCCGATTGAGGCGGCATTGGTTCACCGTGGATTTTCCCACTCCTTGCTTTTTTCCCTGATAGTTTCCCCACTTCTTGCATACTTGTTGAATATCGCTACAAAACGTGCCTACGGATTTTGGTTGTGGACGCAGCTGTTTTTTTGGGGCATTGTAACCCATCCAATACTCGATATGTTTACCAATTACGGAACCCAATTCCTATGGCCGTTTGAAGCAAGAATCACCTTCAATTCGGTATTTGTAATTGACCCCTTGTACACGGTTCCGTTTATGGTGTTACTCATTTGGGCCATGCGCTTGGATAGAAATAGCGCAAAACGAAGAAGGCTGAATCGAATTGGCTTGATTTATTCTACCGCCTATTTGTTCTTGGGCTTACTGATTAAGTGGTTTGTATGGACGGAAGCTCAGGCCTATGTTAAAGCACATCAATTGAAGGTGAATCGTATGATGGTTACCCCAATGCCGTTTACCTGTTTTTATTGGTATGTGTTAGGGGAGAATAATCACCAATATGTGGTGATGCACCGATCCATTTTTAAGGATCAAATTACAGATAAGCCCGTGGTCATTGAGCGTGGACCTTGGAGAATCCAGGATTTATCGTGGGCAGAAACTAATTACAACAGGGACTTACATCGTTTTACTTCGGATTTTTGCTTAATTCAGGAACAAGGACAACGCTTACGCGCCTATGATTTGCGCTTCGGGTATACTGGAAAATTAACCGGAGAGAAAGTTAACTTTCCATTGATGGGATTTGAATTTGAGCGCAATGAATCACGTATTGTGGATACTAAAATGTACCGCACCAACGCATGGAATTTCGTAGATTTTGGATATTACACACAGTGTGTCTTCGGAAGGGCAACGGTTCGTAAGTCACCTTAAAAGAAAACAAACACCAATTGTACTTGATTTTACTGTAGTATAACCTGATGAGAACTACGGTAGAAAATCCATGAAAATTACGTTAACCAAATAAACAAAAAGCCTGTCTTTTGGACAGGCTTTTTGTTGTTGTGGTCCCACTTGGAATCGAACCAAGCACCTACTGATTATGAGTCAGTTGCTCTAACCGAATGAGCTATAGGACCAAAAGTAACTTTACAGCTACGTATTTCATTTTAACATCCTATAGCGAAATTGCTTGTCCCGACGTTTCGGGGGCTACCCCGAGGAAGTTCGGGAAGCTATAGGACCAACATTATGTTACAGCGACTTAGTTCAAACCTAATGTTTGATAAGGGTGCAAAAATAAACTTTTCTTTTTACAAGAGAAAATCGAGTTAATAAGTTTATCGGTAGATGGATGGTGTTATAATGTTAGTAATCTACTTCATAAGTTGTTTGGTCGGTTAGCATAACTGTTGATTTGCTTTAGAAACGAAGTATCGCAATAATTCTTGCTACCTTTGAAGCATGATTAAGCGTGTATACAAAAGTGCTTTAATTGCGTGTATCGTTTTGCCTTTATTGCTTTGTTGTAATACGAATAATTCGAGCAGCGCTTCCGTTCCAGTTGACCCAAATTTAAGTCAAGGAAATGCACAGCGAAGCAATAAGAATAACCAGAGAACTAAGGATACATCTAATATAGGGGGGCTTAATTCGGAGGCTAAAGCCCGTTGGAGTAATCCAATAATGACTCCCATTGGTGCCGATGTAGGACGTATAATTCGGGGCTATTTTTTACAAGGCGCCTACGATAAAATGTTAAATTTTGTGATTGTCCCGCCTTGTTATTCACGAAAACAAGTGCTGTATATCCTAAGGAAATCTTCTTGGGGATATGCGATCAAGTGGAATAATCTGGAATGGTTGGAAGATAGTACCTTCATCATTACTTATAGAACTGAAAAAGTGAATACAGTCGGTGCGGAACAATATGTTGGGCGAATTGTCAACGATACGGCCAAATTGATCTTGTTTCCAGAAAAGGATCACTTGTTTCCTTATTATGGCAATGAGAACTTAGATGATCCATGCGAATTAAAGGCTGCTTTAGATCGCATTTATTTTGAATTTGATAAGACTACGATTCTTCCCAAATCGAACCCTGCCTTGTTAGCGTTGCTTAATTATTTAAAGATTAATCCTACCTTGAATGCTCATTTTGTTGGGCATGCAAGCAGTGAAGGCTCTAAACAGCATAACCAACAATTAAGTGAACTGCGTGCGAAGGCAATATGTGATTATTTGATAAAGAAGCGAATAGCAGAAGATCGATTGACCTATGAAGGAAAAGGCAATACACAACCCTTGGAATCTAATAAAAAGGCATCATCCACGGATCGAAGGGTAGAATTAGTGCTCAAGGAGCAATAAAAGCCCTTAGGACAATTTAAAGTGTCGTGTAAGTTGAATACCTATGTTAAGGGTTTCTAGAAATGCATCTTGTGAAATTTCTATGGCTCCAAGCATTTCCGTATGGTCATTTAAATATTGTGAATCCAGCATTATGAAGTCATTTTCTTGTAAAATTACCATTAGGTGATGAAACGCAATTTTGGAGGCGTTAGATGCTGTGGAAAACATCGATTCACCAAAAAATATACCGCCGAGATGAACGCCATACAAGCCGCCAACAAGGATGTTTTTTTTATAGATTTCAACGGAGTGAGCAAAGCCTTCCTGGTGCAATCCGATATAAGCTGATATCATGGATTGGTTTAACCACTGTCCGTCAAAGGCATCTCTTGGTTTGCTACATGCCTTGATTACCGCTTCAAAATTCTCGTTTATTTTTACGGTGTAAGCCCCCGAATTCAGCATGGTCCGTAGGGATTTTTTTGGTTTATAGGTATTAATATCAAATACGGCCCGTTGGCGTGGATTGTGCCATGTAATTCTACCGGTTTCATCAGCCATTGGAAAATACCCATCAACGTATTTGTTGCACAGTTGTTCCCAAGTTAGAGGAGTTTTATCCGAGGACATCAAGGATTAACTTACAGCAAATAAAAGAAACAGAACGCCTGCTACGGCAAGTAAGACTAGAAAGATGATGACATTCACGCCGCATCCCAACCCTTTACGAAGGGAATCTTCTAAACTACCTCCACCCAAGAAGTACAGCAAAAAAACGACTCCCGCAACAATAAGTGCAAATTGTAACATAAATTAAAATGAAATTTATACAAAAATGTGTTTAAAGTTAGGAATAATATGATGTTATTTTATAAGGTGACATTAAACTACCATTTCAATTGAAAGCCTACGTTCGCATTATAATAATACGTGTCTATGGGCAGTGGCCGATAGGTATCAAAATTATGATCGTAATTAATAACTACCGCAATATGCTTGGTGATGGCGCAATATAATTTCAAATCGATGAACCAGCGCGGGTTCATGAAATTAGTAAACTGTTCGTTTAACGGAAATTGAATAAAAGTACTTCCACTCAGGTCTATTCCATCTTTTATATGAATGGCAGCCTTTGCTGTAACATTTAACCTAGGCATGGCACGGTAAACTATGTCCACGGAGTCTTGAGAAAAAGCGAACGAGGTCATGAACGGGTTCCATTTTTCATATTCATAAAACAATCCAATTCCTGCATATAAATCGTCTTTTTTGTTTTCCCAAAACCTGAAGCGTGCATTGCAGCCCGCCAATGCCCTGTTTTGCAAACCCCAAACCCCATTCCATTGATATTGGATAAAATAATCGGGATATACTCTTCTTGAATCATTATCACGCAGGCGCATTTGGAAGTAACCATTGTTTTCTAAAATCGAGGCACCGTTAAACGAGGCATCCGTGTGTGCTAGGGTGATCCACACCAGGTTTTTCTTCTTGAAGAAAAAATCATTTTCACCTTGGCTGTTAAATTCAATTAAATTTCGTCTTTGGCGATCGAGATTAAATCCAAAATTCAAATAGAATCGATTTTTTTTGAATGCGGTGTCATTTGTATTCTGCCGATCTACATTCAAAATTTGACCGTGCAAGCTCATGGATAAAACGCAAACAAACCAGCTTAAGAGGTATTTCATGTTAGGAGTTCAACAGAAGTCTCGAGGTGTTCTCCTCAATCCGTTCACAAATTTCATCCAAGGGTAGATCATTGTCATCTGTTCCGAAGGGGTCTTCTATTTCTTCGGCTAAGATCTCCATGGATACAAGCGCATAAAACACAAAGGTTGATATCAAAACCGACCAATATTCAAACAATTCTACGAACGCAAGCGGCATAGTCACCACGTAAATGAAAATGAATTTCTTGAAAAATAAACTGTAAGAAAAGGGAATTGGGGTGTTCAGTATGCGTTCACAAGCCCCAAGACTGTCGATGAGATTATCTAAATGCCGACTAAGTTGCTCCCATTGAATCGAATCAATTCGATCAGTCACCCGCAAGTCATGCAGCGCCTTACGCATTTCATGCGCGATCCACAACGGTTGATTCCCTACCGAGGCTGATTTATCGAGCGGAATGGGGAGGGCTAATTTATTGCGTCTTAAATGTTCTTTCATGCTTTTCGTAAAAGCCGTAATTAAATCCACATAATTCCTCCGTTCAGTTGTGCTTAAATCTAGAGAGGAAAGTAAACTTGATAGATTACGGGTGTCATTCACCACCGAACCCCAAAGTTTTCGCCCTTCCCACCAGCGATCATAGGCCGTATTCGTTCTAAACACTAAAAGCAACGAGATCACAAATCCCAATAAGGAATAAACCGAAGTTAGATTCTTTAAAACCGATGAGGTGGGGTAAAAATGCAGTTCCAGCGCAGTGATTATGGCGGTTAATACTGCGATGTATATAAGCTCCTTCCACAAGATGCGAACCGTGTCACTTTTGTGAAAGGAAAAAATAATCGTCAACCAACTCTTGGGATTGTATTTAATCATTCCTTGATGATTTGAGTTTTCTTCTTGATCTGATCTTTGGTTGTTTCAATAAAATAGACCCCCTTGGCTAAAGCCTCAAGTGTTAATCGGGTTCCACTAAGCATAGCCATTTTTTCAACAGCTACTTTTTGCCCAAACATATTGAACACGGAAATTTCTTCGGGATTAAATTCTTCAATAAATACGTGGGTTGAACATGGATTAGGATAGACACTAATCCTTGAAAGCGCTGTTTCTTCTAACCCCACCCCAATCCCAGGAAGCTCTGTCCATTTAAAGATTTTAGGTAACCCTAAGGTATCGAAACTCATTTCCGCAATGGCTAATTTACCGCCTTTACCTACCCAAGAATAACTGTGAGTGGTGTCTGTTGAGGTGCTTACCAAGTTCCACGTAGGAGGAAAGATCGGTTGGGCCCAAATCGAATCGCTAAAGACTTCCATGGTATGTATCCGAAGCACATCATAGGTGCCATGTGGGGTCGTAAGTTGTCCCCAGGCATCTGTGGTGTCATGAACTACTGAGGTCCGCTTGAAGTTAATCTGGCTCAACAATGGATTGATGGCCGCTCCAGGTACGGTCACATCTATCACATAAGTATCGCTGAAACTAGACCCAAAGGTTCGAGGAAATTGGTGCAGCGTTAAATCAGGGTTGAACACCGCGTTAATGACTCCTGTGCCTAATAAGTCCCCAGAGAACCCTTGCGTGCTAAAAGATTGTGCACTTTTATTAAAGTACAAGTAACTCGCGTTGTCATTCGTCATGGCCATATTTGAATTCCCAAATTGATTTCCATTCGGAGTAGAGGCAACAGAAACTACTGATGTATTTTCGGTAATTACGTAATTACTTAAGGTGGTAAAGTTCCAAACTTGGTTGGGACCGCTCCCGCCCGGGCCGGGCAACACCGTCATGGTATCGCTTTTCCGAGGAATATAATCTCCAACAGAGGGCATGTCTGTTTGGTCTAAGCTGATTTGTCCCCACAGCAGTGGGCTCACACATGCGATGGATAAAAGTAGTAGTAGTTTCATAGGGTTAATCGTTAGGTTATGTAAGTTGTTTTTTAAATCGGTAGGCTCCCATGCCGAGAATGCCTAATAAGATGGTAGCAAACACTAAATGTGCCGTTTGAACTAGGCCTGGTAGGTCGAAATAAGCCAATAAAACTCCCGCAATCAGTTCAATGCTCAAAATAATAAAAGCCCAACGAATCATTGGGATTTTCCCTTCTTTCTCATTTTTCCAACCCAAATATACCAACAAAATAAGCACCAGCCAACTGAAACTGCGGTGTATAAAGAATTCAATTCCCAAATAATCGCTCCATGCCTCTCTACCCATTCCTTGTTTCGTTAAGGCGTCGATGTATTCTCGCACCTGGGTTCCAAGAAACATCTGGTAAAAAGTAATGACAAATACCGACCACCAAATATAAAACGTCAACTGATTCACGGGAATCTTTGTGCCATGTTTTGGAGAAATCCGGTAGATCAGGTACATCTGAATCAGTAAAATGACAAGCGCCAAGAACAAATGGACGGTGATGGTCCAAGGCACCAAGTTCGTGGCAACGACAATAGAGCCAAACCATGCCTCCACGGCGATGAGCACCAAGTTGATGGCGGAAAGGGTTAAAAGCCAGCGTTTTCGATAGAAAAGTACACTCCAAAAGAACCCTGCTAACATCAGATTACCCGCAAGAAAACCAAGCAAGCGATTGATATACTCCGTGTAGGTTCTTGCCGCATTAAAAGGCTCTTCTTTCAGTAGGGTGGGGTCTGCTTTGATTTTCTCAGCCGTTTCTTTCATGCCGATCGATGTCAGAAACTTACAGAATTTAACTGCCTTTTTAGCGCGTTTTTCCTGAAAAATAGACAAATAATTGGCAGGAAGTTGCTCCTCTGCCGTAGGGGGAATCCATTGTCCAAAACACTTGGGCCAATCTGGACAGCCCATCCCTGAACCGGTAATGCGGACAAAACTCCCGGCGCAAATCACCAAAAATAAACCAATCAACGTGATCCATTGAAAGCGAAGAAAACGCCTTGAATATTCCATAGTCAAAGGTACGGTTTTGATTTATTCGAACACCAATTAATTCCGTTAAAATTATGTGTAATACCTTGATTCAACGCGATGATAAATACCGAATCACCTCCGCCGCACCGTGTAAGCCAAAGAGTGCCGGCATGTAGCTAATGGTGCCATAAAATGACTTCTTGAATTTTGTGCCGTCGGTCATTTTAAGCGAATTTTTATCCTGGAGTTCCGAAGAAAATACGGCTTTGATTCCCCGAAGCGATGCTCCTTGTCGTTTCATGCGCTTTTTAATATGAGCCCCTAACTTACAGTTGTGTGTATCGGCCAAGTTAACAACCTTTACGGTGGATGGGTCCGATTTTCCTCCAGCGCCTAAATGGCTAATGATTTTGATTTTTAGTCGTTTGCAGGCGAATAACCATGCCAGTTTCGGACTTACAGAATCAATGCAATCCATCACATAATCGGGTTTGTATTGGGCTAGGAGCTCCCATACGCGTTCAGGTAGCACAAATTCTTCAATAATATTCAGGTTGACTTCGGGATTGATGTCCTTAATGCGTTCCCCGAGCACCACGGCCTTGTTTCTACCTATCGTGGAATCTAATGCGGTTAATTGTCGGTTTTTATTCGTAGGATCAAATGCATCCCCGTCGATTAACGTAAGTGTACCAATTCCGGCCCGGGCAATGAATTCACCCGCAAAAGACCCAATTCCCCCTAAGCCAACGATCATGACGTGAGCGTTTGCCAATTTATTAAGCTTTTCTGACCCCACCAAGAGTTCAGACCGTTCTAACCAATGACTCATGCCCCAAAAATAGCCAAAAAATTTTGTTCAATTTGAGCATATACTTCTTCGAGTGGGGTGGAGGTGGCTCTAGAATAGTCGAGGTAGACTTGATTAATATCGCTTGCTGTATCATCAGTTTCAAACAAGATTCGATTTAAGGGAATTTGAGCTAGGATTGGTTGCATGTGTGGGTTTTGTAGGCTGGCAGGACCGAGACTAAATACAACCTTGGTTTGCAATAAGCGTGAAACTTGTTTGGGAGAATTAAATCCATGAATAATCCAAGGCGTTTGCTTCGATTTGAGTAACGCATAAAATTCGTCCCATGCGCGTACCAGGTGAAAGATGACTGGTTTTTGTAGTTCATTCGCAAGGGCGAGTTGGGCTAAAAGCATCGCGTGTTGGATTTCCATGGAAGGTCCTTTGAGGCGATCCAACCCAACTTCTCCAATAGCCCTGCAGTTTTCATGATGTAAGGCGGGGATTATTTCGCTTAGTGACTTAACCTCGGCATCCCACGGGTGTATGCCTACTGAAAAAAGGCTCGCTGTGTAAACGGCATCGCTTTGGTAAATTCCCTTGTGATTATCCGGAATGGTATGGGTGTGTGCGTTGAAGCATTTCATTTCAATTCAAAATTAAGCGGGAATTAAGAAATATCGCGAAGTCACATGATTTTTTGTATATTCGGCAACAATAATCTTTAAAACTAAGCTATGAGTACTGTGAGTATAGATGACAATCATTCAGAAAAGAAGGGTCACCCAAAAGCCCTTTATTTATTGTTTTTTACCGAAATGTGGGAACGCTTCAGTTATTACGGAATGCGTGGAATCTTAATTTTATACTTAACGAAGTCTTATTTCGAGGGAGGATTAGCGATTGATGAAAAAGACGCCTCTCTGATTTATGGGTTTTTTACAGGTTTCGTGTATTTTACGCCGCTCATCGGAGGGTGGTTAGCCGATCAATACATAGGTCAGCGAAAAGCCATCACCATAGGTGGAATTACGATGATGCTCGGTCAATTTACACTCTTCGCCCTGAATACGCACACCGGGTTGTACATGGGATTATTGCTATTAATCATAGGGAATGGATTTTTTAAACCGAATATCTCCACCCTTGTAGGCAGGTTGTATTCGGATAATGACCCACGTCGAGATGCCGCCTTTTCTATTTTTTACATGGGAATTAACCTTGGCGCTTTTTTAGCTCCATTAGCCATCGGATACTTCAGTGATGGTATTTTTGCCACACGGGATGCCGCAGGAAAAATCATTACCTATGGCTATAAGTATGGATTCTTGATTTCAGGAATTGGAATGCTTCTTGGGCAGTTATTATTTAATGGGCTTGCACAAAAATACCTTAAGGATATCGGCCGATATCCAGCAACAAAAAAGGATGAGTCTGAAGGAGCTGTGGAGGTTAAACCAGTAACGAAAGAGGATCGTCAACGACACATTGTTATTTTTATTTTAACAGCATTCGTAGTCTTCTTTTGGGCCGGATTTGAGCAGGCGGGTTCTTCTCTATCGTTGTACACCGATAAATACATTAATCGTGTGGTTCTCGGTTTTGAAATTCCAACGGCATGGTTTCAATCGGTGAATCCGCTATTTATCGTTGCGTTAGCACCGTTGTTTGCTGTGTTTTGGACCAGCAGTCTGGGTAAAAAACTTTCCACTCCAATTAAAATGGGATTGGGAATGATTTTATTGGGAATTGGCTTTTTCTTCATGTTAGCCGCTGTGGCAGAACGCGGAGGCAACGTGGAAGATGTGAATATTAAAGCTTCTTTGGTCTGGTTGGTGATGACCTATTTATTACATACCATTGGTGAGCTTTGTTTGTCTCCCGTAGGATTATCGGTGGTTACCAAGCTTTCACACCCCAAATTCGCATCCTTAATGATGGGTGTATGGTTATTGGCTTCCTTCCTTGCAAACATTATTGGCGGCTTTGTCGCATCCGTTGTAGAATCTTTAGGAGCCTCTACAATTTTTGCTACCATTGCTGGGTTTGTGATTGGTTTAGGGTTAATTATGATTTTACTGAACAAACAAATATTGAAGTTAATGCACGGTATTCGCTAGGCAGATATGCAAATCATTAAAAAAGGGGACCTAAGTCCCCTTTTTTTTGTGCAATGATTTAGATTCGATACTTTTTGAAGAATGCCTCCCAGTTCCATAGGAAGGGTGCAATTAACTCATCGATGCGCTTTAGGAATACAGGATTCGGGGTATTCATGCGCTTGAAGTAATCGTCTTGGTACTCGTTTAAGCCATATTTATGAAACACTGCTTTTGACATCGCATAAAGCGTGGTTTTAGATGGAATGTTCACCCGCTTCATGTATGACTTATAGTCTTGGATTAATTGACGCATTTCCAGCTCTTCCATTTTATAGACGCTTGCTAACTTGTCGTAAACAAGATTGATTACTCTCGTGCCAGATTGGCCATCGAATAAGCGTTCCATTTCAATGATATTTCCTGTAATTACAATCAGGGCGAATTCGTTTACGTTCTTGGGGTCTATGGAAGGGGAGCTTATGAAGCATGGATCTTCGTTGATGGCACCTGCAACCAACTCAAACCCGCGATCAATCACATCAAATATTCCGTTGATGAAAATATTGGAAACTTGATCTTCGCTTAACTTTTTCTTTAAAATACTGGAAAACATTGTTTAACTGAGTATTTGCTGTTAGCTACAAAAATAGCTAAGGTTTCGCGATTATTTTTTTTCTATGTTTTATCTTATTAACGGAGTTTTCAACAGCAATCCGATGTATTTTTGTCAAAAATTTATTCAATGAAAGCAATTATCAAAACATCAAAAGGAAACATGGTGGCGGATCTTTATGAATTCGATGCGCCTAACACCGTAGCTAATTTTAAAAAGTTAGCAGAGGAGGGATATTATAATAACCTCACTTGGCATCGAGTTATTCCCGATTTTGTAATTCAAGGAGGATGTCCAAATTCTCGTCCAGGAGCATCAGGCATGCCGGGGACCGGTGGACCAGGTTATCAAATCGATTGCGAACTGGATGGGGAATTACAACATCACGACCGAGGTGTTCTATCTATGGCGCATGCTGGAAGAAACACCGGGGGATCCCAGTTTTTTGTATGCCATTCAAGAAATAACACCGCACATTTAGATAGAAATCATACGTGCTTTGGTAAAGTAACGGAAGGCTTGGATGTGTTAGATGAAATTCGTCAAGGCGATGAAATCATCGGAATCGAAATTCAAGCGTAATAAATTGTGTTAGAAGCGGCCGAATTGACCAATAATCAGTTCGGCTAATTCTTCACCGATTCGGTCTTGTGCTTCATTGGTGGCTGCACCAATGTGTGGCGTACAAGCGATGTTGGGATGACTAATTAATCGTTGGTCTGGATTAGGTTCGTTGTTAAACACGTCTAACGCTGCTGCTGCAACCGTTCCATTCGCTAAGGCATCCAATAAGGCTTGCTCATCAATCACACCACCTCGGGCCGAGTTTACAATCCGAATCCCTTTTTTCATGGCATTGAACTCCGCAGCTCCGATCACCGCAGAGCCATTGGCTTGTTTAGGGACATGAATCGATAAATAGTCAAGTAATCCGAGGGTTTCATTGCACAAGGTGGCACTTTGAAGTTTAACCAACACCTGACTTCCATTTCCGATTAATACCGGAATTTCGAATTCTTTTTCAGTGTGCGTAATGGGAACTATATGCATCCCTGCCCCCAAGGCATACGACGCTAAACTCTGTCCGATTCGACCAAAACCAAGAATCCCAATAGTTTTACCTCGTAGTTCTACCCCTTTACCATAGTTCTTTTTTAAGGTGGAAAAATCACCGTGCTCCATGTGCTTGAAGCT
>DBCM01000127.1 GCA_002293045.1 Flavobacteriales bacterium UBA958
ACTCTCACTCTGTTTTATTCTGTTAAAGGAACTTAGAGAATGGGTTTTATAACAAGTAATTACCTGAAAAGACCGAGAAAGAGAGTGATAGCGAATTAAAACAGAGTGGAGTTTCAGCGCTTTCGCTTTTCACTCTCACTCTGTTTTAGTGGGCAATACTGGGCTCGAACCAGTGACCCCTACCTTGTCGAGGTAGTGCTCTAAACCAACTGAGCTAATTGCCCGCTATTGGATTTCAGCGGCAGCGGCTTCTTCTGCTTCCAGACGCGCTTTTTCCTCTTCTTCAATGCGTTTTTTAATCCCTTCGATCCAGGTTTTGTTGTTTTTCTCAAGTTCCTTAACCGGTATAAATCCTCGACCCGTAATAGGAAAGGCATCTTGCATTTCTCCGCTGTAATAAAACTCAAAACAGAGTCCTCCGAAGGTATAATCTTTCTCCCCAATTTTAAACGTTGATCCACCAACCTCTGGATTTTTTTTCGGTTTACTTTTTTGATACCCGAGGTTGAATAAAGTTCCAAGGATTTCAGGACGGTTTGATAAGTCAAAGCCGTTATGCTCCCAATGTGCCTGAAATTGTCGCATTAAATAGGCCGTATACAAATAGGAATAATAATGGTCTCCTCCTTTGATTAAGCGTTGAATCGTTTTATGTCTATGTGCTGAGATCGAGTCGTTTATCACCTCAGGAAAGGAGTCCCTTACATTAATGGTTTGCTGGAAGTAATCGCCCGGATAAAATGGATCCTTTTCGTTGAACAAGGTGCTTTCAATGCGCAAGGCAGTATGCTCTAAGATACCAGAAACCCCATATCCACGGTTCGACGGCAATATAAGTCGAGAGTAGGGGTACACATATTGCTTGAATTTCTCTCGACCAGAATTGAACATCCGTAATTGTTCACCCACAACACACATGACAATAATTCGTGATTCAACACCCGTAAGTCGAGAAACGGAGTCAATGGCGCGTTTGTCTTTTATAATGGTATTACAAAACTGCTTCCATACCGTATAGTTCGACCACGCATATACAGAACCTGTATTAAATTTGGCTTTCTTGTTTACCTCCTTCATGGCGCGAATGAATTCCTTGTTATCTCGCAAGAGGATATTTACAGCATCCAACATACGCAACGCGGTATACACGTTCTTATCGTGCTGATACGCTTCAGATATCACTTTCGCATTGTGCGGGTAAAAGCGTGACAGAACACCCAACCGTTGAAACATGATGTATTCATCTCTTGCAAGCGTGGCACTGTCTTTTTTCGATTCATTGCCGTATTGGCTCGCGATGTCCTCGTAATACCGGTTGTTGATATCTACATCGCCGGCATCATTGGTCCACTTGAACTTCACCGCCAAGGCAGTCAAGATCAAAAACGCTGCAATACCGGCAAGAATATGTAGTGCGGTTAGGTAGGTGTATTTCACCCACGTTTTCCATTTTGGTATTTTCTTTTTTTCTGTATTTTCCATGTATTGCGTAACGCTAGCGTCTTGCAAAACTATGGAATAAAATCCATCTCAAAAAATTATTACCCTTTGTCTTTTATGGAGCGATGAATTGCGAAAAGTACCAGGATAATAATCACCTGAAGAATCCCAATTAAAGAATAAAGCGCTAAATTCTTATTTCGTTCTAATTTATCTTCTCGGCTATATTCTAGCATACTTTTCTCGGATTCTCTTAACCTTACTTTTGTTGTAAACAAATTAAGATACTTACTGAAATCCTGGTCGGGTTTTTCCGCATTTTTCTTAAAAAGTTTCCCTTCAAAGTAGTCCGTTAACGCAACTTCTAAGTCCTCATCCGCTAAGTTGCTTCCTAGTGTTTTCGAAATTACATTAAAATTAGCATTTGCCTTTTTAAACCCGTTGTTCTTCAAATAGGATATGGTGTTGTCTACCAATTCCATGCGCTCTTCTGATATTGAATCATTCTGAAACTGGCTGATTAACTTTGTGAATACCTCAAGGGTTGTCCGTTTTCCATCTGAGATTTTATTCGACTTCCCTAGTACAATCTTTTTTCCTTCTAATTTATCCATCCAAGAATAAATTTTAGTTATGTGGTTGCGCTTCAACGAAGTCCCCCAGGTTACCCAATAGTAAAAATTGTTTCTCATGAGCGTTGTGGCGTCGGCTGAAGGAACTCTTTTATGTAATTCAATGTAGAGGTTAATTACCCGGATTTTTTCGCAAAAATATGCACTGTCGATTCCCTGATAATCAAGGGAACGTTTAATGAGAATTGGATAAGCCGTGTCATTTTCCACTTTACGCTTTACCGTAATCTTTTCATAATCATCATAGTAATATCCCTCTGATTGGTAACCCGACCAATAATCGTAATAACCAGGCTCGTACCGTTGCACTTTCACGTATTCTACAGCATCTTCAAGTCGATAAAGTGTATTCCACTCACTCTTTGGGGTGATCTTTCGTAACGAATCAACTTGTTTGTCATATGCAGCTTTGGTGCATTCCTCATACTTTTCTAGGTCTTCTTCAAGAATGACTTTTTCACGACGTAATTCTTCTTTGGAGATGTGCACCTCTTTTCTCGAATTAGGGATACTATTCCACAGGTATAAAGAGGTAAAAACAACAATACCAATTAACAATATTCCGGATGCTATTATCCAGATTAAGCGCGAGTATGGAAATAAATACCCATTTTCGTATTTTTCCAGTAAATTCTTTAATTTATTCATAGTGATTAGGTTTTAGGTTTGTTAAAATTAATAATTTTTTTTACATGAATTATATCCTTGTTAAGTGGTGTATTGGTTTATTTATTTTGGTTTTAGTACTGTTCTCCTGTGCACCTGCACGCTATGTTAAACCCTTGGACAAAGGCCAACACGCTCTGCAGGTCAATTTAGGTGGACCGATTGCCAAAGTACCGGGAATTGGGGTGATTCCGATGCCTTTAACTACGGTAGGGTACGGCTTTGGGTTGAAAGAGCATCTGACACTTTTTGGAAACCTACACACGACTTCTTTGCTTTTTGGTGTTGGACAAGTGGATCTTGGTGCAGCCTATCGATGCTGGTCGCGAAAAAATATGGGGATTACCCTTCAGCCGACATTGAATGTAGCGGTGGATTTTTATACCGGTGCGAATCGGTTTTGGCCCCAATTGGATGCGAATTATTATTGGGATTATGCGGAAT
>DBCM01000123.1 GCA_002293045.1 Flavobacteriales bacterium UBA958
GCATCGAGCACCTGCTTTGGTGATTCCCTTGCATTGTGTTTGTAACGACCCTGGTTGCGTTGGAGTGCTTGGCTTCGGAGCAGGTGAATTTATTAATGTCCAGGTCCAGCACGGAATACATACCTCTTTTTCAAGCGCATTTTCCCTAGAGTCCGGGAGCTTGTTAAAGAAATCAATTCCTGTTTCTTGCTCCACTTGATCTACCGATACTGCAAAGTTCTCTAGGGGCTCTTTACTTGCCTCATTCGGCATTAAAAATCCGATTGCTTTGGCGTCATTCCCCGAATTATCCAAAATCACTTTGTAATAGTATTTCGGAATCGACACCCCATTGGAACCAATTTGGCTAAGTCCATCCGTCAATACAGGTCCTGTAACCACATAAATGCTGTCGTAGGCCTTGGCCCAGGTGCGTACTTGCTCCTCTAACATTTTCCATATGCCGCGATTAAACCCAGGAACTTGCGGACTCATATTGCTGAAGTAAAACGACTCGGCCATGGCCTGTTGAGACCAACCCATATCGGCTGCTGGCGCTAAATGTCCGCGATCATAGCCTGATTTCAAATAATCTCCAACCGTAGCAGTTCCTGTAGATACCGCCGGATCAGGAATGAAATCATCGGTTCGGTCGAATGCTTTTTCTGTTTCCTTTTTAGTCAGTTCATACCCTACCCAGAACGCTTGTTCATGTTTTTCAGAATATTGAAAGGCATACCCTACATGTTTAATTACCGGTATATTTCCTTTCATTAACGGAATCTCAAGTTCATTGGGATGTAACGAATCAGGAGGCAAATTAGAGGCAAGGGATTGCAGCGAAATAATTCCTGACGCAAAAAAAATCAACATTCGAACCATACTATCTAATTTTCCCTTTGTCTAACAAATGTATAAAATGAAATCCTTTAGGTGAAAATCCCTGATTATAAAAGAACTTGTGGGCTTTAAAATTGGTTGTGTAAGAATCCAACGCCATCATGTTACATCCGAGGGATTTAGCTTTTTCCTCTAAATAATTAACCATTAGCTTTCCTACCCCCTTACTTCTGATTTTTTCGGAGACAATGATGTTATCAATTTCCAGGTATTTTCCGCACCATAATTTATTCCCGATCCATACGCCAGAAACCCCCAAACACTGTTCATTTTCCATCACTACCACCTGCGTATAATTGTGCTGAATCATAAAGGTAAGTTCATTTACATATTCTTCCCGCGTTAACGATGGGTATAATTCAGTTAGCACTTCATAGGTCGCCATCATCTCTTCGACGTTGGTTAATTCGATCACTTTCATCTTACTTTTTAATCAAATGAGTTTGAAACAATTCATAAATTCGTCGATATTCATCATGCCAAGAATACGATTCTTTGAACCCGTGGGCTTCTACTGGATATGCCGCTAATTCCCAGTTGGTTTTACCCAATTCTATGAGCCGTTGCTGTAATCTCACCACGTCTTGAAATTGCACATTATCATCCACCATGCCGTGAAGAATCAGCAAGGGTTTTTTGAGTCCTTCTGCATAATAAATGGGCGAACTCTTGCGATATGCGGTGGGGTCCGTTTCAGGATAATTTAAGATATTACTGGTATACTCGTGGTTGTAGTGGGACCAATCGGTAACGGAGCGCAGCGCAGCACCACAGGCAAAGGCATCCGGATGTTGAAATAAACTCATTAAGGTAACAAACCCGCCATAAGAGCCCCCGTAAATTCCAACGCGATTGGTGTCAATGCTTAAGGTAGCGAGGTAGTTTTTAGCATCGATGAAATCTTGTACATCCCTTCCTCCCATGTGGCGGTAAATTGCTGTGCGATAATCCCTTCCGTATCCTGCGCTGGCGCGATAATCAACATCTAATACGGTATACCCTTGATCAACCAGGAGGTTATGAAACATATATTCTCGATAGTAATGACTCCACCAACTGTGTGCATTTTGCAAGTACCCGGCGCCATGTACGAACAGCACTGCTGCACCATTTTTTTTCGCATCTGTAGGTGCATAGAGGCGTGCGTGTACATCCTTACCATCGCTCGCTTTGAAGGTGACGAAATAAGGCAATTTCCATGAATAATCGCTAAATGCCTTGGATGTTGACTTTGTAATTTTAATCGCTTGTTTGGCACCTAATTTTACATAAAGTTCCCAGGGTGTATTTGCTTTCGACGCTAAATAGACAAGATCTTGTTCATTCGGTGAAATAGCCACGTCTTTAAACCCTCCTGTTGCATTGGATATTACCGGAACCATCTTTCGATGTATTCGATGAAGCCAAACGCCTTGCAAACTCCTTGCATTGGTTGCGTTATGAACTACAAAGTAGCGTGTTCCATCCGAACTTAGGGTTACAGACTGCATTTCAAACCCTTGGCCTCCCGGATAAACACGTTCTTTTTTCTTGGTATTCAGATTCAATTCATACACTTGTGAAAACCCATTTTCTTCGGATTGAAAATAAATCACCTCATCTTGCTGAACAAAACCAAGCGTAGCATTTTCCATATTCCATTCCGAAATCCCTGGGCCTCCAATCCACGCCTCGTCATGTTGGTGCTCGAGCTCACTTACTTTGCCATCCAGTAAATTCACCATGACAATCCAACGGTCCTTATTGTCCGCAGCACGAACATCCAACAAAGCCAGTGGTTTATTCTTAGCAAACACAGGATCATGAACAAACAAAGGCCTGTCCTTTTTGAAGTACATCCCTCCTATGGTATCCATATATGCTGGTTTTTTACGAATATCTGTCAAGGTTGAGAAATCGATTTGAACGAGTGTATCTTTTTCGATAAAATGAAGATGCATGGTTTGATTTGGTTCCTGCGCACTCACTTTTGCTCTTGCCTCGAAGGTTTTCACATACCCATTGTCTGTAATAAAGGATGGGATTATGGTTGATTTTCCCTCAACGGATTCATCTACTCGAATCAATACTACACGGTGTAAGGGATCCAAGTATCGGCCTGAAATGGAGCTAAAATCTGCGGGAAGTGCGGTCTCCTTCACTACTTCAAACCGTGACTTAGCCTGTTCTTTATCGCTTGGTTTTTGATCTCGGATGTATTGAAAGAGTTCTGTTTGTTGTTTTTGGAGCTGGGATGAATCGATCGAATGCGCTTGTTTCGGACCGGTATATCGGGTTAGTTGCGTCAATTTCTGCATTCCTGTTGCACTGAAATTAAGCAGGTAAAAGTCGCCATTCATTCGAAACGTAGCCTCTGTCACCGCATAGCGATTAATGTCAGAAATGAATTGGTCTGTTTGAAATAACAGCGTTGACTTTAGTGTTTTTCGATCGCTTAGCACGAGGCTATTTTGAATGAGCGATAATTGATTCGGAAAAACAACCTGAGTTTGATCAAACAAAACAAGGTCGTCCATTTCAACTTCTGAAATTGTATCAAGCGCTCCTGTTTTAATGACGTATCGGAAGGGTTCGGATTTACCCTTACCGTCTTTATTCCATCGAAAATAAACCGCAGAGCCATCTAAATTCCATTGTGGAGCCTCTGGCCAGTACCCTGTAAAGTCTTGACCTTTCATAATTTCTTTCAGGTCTAAGGTGGGTTGAGCAAAGAGGAGTCCATTTAGAAAACAGAAGAAAACAAGCAAGCGACGCATCATCAATAATTTTTGCATAAAAATAGCCACAAATGGCGTAATTTCGCAGGGATGATAGTTCGAATCAAAAAGATCCTTTATCGAATCCTTCCAACCTCGCTGTACTTGGCCTGCATGCAGCACGGCTTCTTTATTTTATTTGACCTTGGAATCCTTAAATCGGATGAGCGGTTTAAATTTCATTATGCCACAAAAAAACTAATCAAGGAAGGTGATGTTGTGCTCGATATCGGGGCGAATCTCGGGTATTTCTCGAAACTTTTCGCTCGAAAAAACACGAAAGGAACACTTTACTCCATTGAGCCTATACCCATGTTTTTCAATCGATTAAAGATTATACTTTCCTCGTATTCTCACGTTAAATTAATACATGCAGCCTTAGGTGCAAGTCCTGGGAACTTACACATGATCATGCCTGTTCAACAAGGCGTAATGTGCACCGGATTGCCTCATGTGATTTCTGAAGAGGAGGCGAAATTAAACCCAGATCACCTCACTGTTCCTGTGCAATCCGCCCGTGAGTTTTTAGCGAAGGTACCCCATTTAGATTACATAAAGTGTGACATTGAAGGCTACGAATGGACGGTTTTTTCAACCCTTGGAATGGAGCTAGAGCGCCTTCGTCCACTCGTTCAAATCGAAATTTCAGAGCGCTATATAACCGAGTTTTGTGAGTTTTTTAAGGGCTTGAATTACGTGCAATGTGGCTTGTACGATGGTAAACTCATTGAGGAACAAGGAACGCAACGCGTAACTTCAGACTTCTTGTTTATTCCCTTGGAGAAGAAAGACCATATATTTGCTACCTTTAATCAATGAAAGTAATAAACGCTTGTTTTCTTGGCATGGCTATTCTGTTGCTGTTTGGCTGTAACAAAGGGGCCGGTACGTTTATTTTGGAAGGAGTGATTACGGATGCGTCCTTTAATCAACCCTTGGCGGGAGCAACGGTAGAACTGTATGGTGTTGGCGGAGGAAATAACCAATATGCCATCGTAGCCAGTACAGTAACGGGTGAAGACGGGAAATACGCGTTCACCTTTGATAGAACCCGGACAGAGAAATACACACTCCTCGTTACCAAACCCCTATATTTTGAGCAAGAGCTTGAGGTTTACTATTCTCAATTGAAGTTAAAAGAAACCAACATTCGAAACGTCACTACTACGGCACAATCGTGGGTAGAAATTAGAATATTCAACAACAATGCTACGAACAATGACCACTTGCAATTCATTCGTCAGCAAGGGAAGAGCGGATGCACAGCTTGTTGCAGCGCAGATTTCACGCATTTATATGGCGCACAAGACACCTCGATTTTTTGTCTCAACGATGGAAACACACTTTACTCCATAGAATACGCAGTGTTCGGCACCTCTAATACAGGAATCCTTGGTGTAACAACAACACCATTTGATACGACGGTACTCAATTTAACTTATTGATTAATCGACTCCTCGGTTTCAATGACCTGAAATCGTTCCAGTGCTTCCTTCTTGGAATAGGCGTTGAAATGCCACCATTCCGTTGGAATTCCACTAAACCCGGCATAGCGCATTACGCTCCGGAGTAAGGTTCTATTCTCGAGTTGATCTTTAGTTAAGCTCCCATCTGCTAAATACCTCGCTTCATGCATCGGATAAGCAATCAAACGCATATCATCGAATCCTGCGCCCATATCTAATGGAATCCCTTTGGCATCACAGAGGGTTAAATCTACCGCACATCCGAGGTTATGCATACTTTTGCCTCCTGGAGAGCTCACAAATTTGACGCGTTCTTTCACCGGAATAGAATCCAAGGCATTCCACATGTACCGTTGTACCGATAAGGGTCGAGCGGCATCATAAACCAACAGATGTAGGCCGGGTTTTAGGAATGTGAGACGATCTTGGGCTTTATCCAACATCAAGGCAACGGGTTTTTGAAGATACGCTTCCTTCCACTTGTGGTAGAGCACTTCGTGCATAAAATTGTCAGAACTTGCATAAGCTAGGCTCACAAAGATCGCTGGGTTTGTTTGATTAATTGAAACCAAGTCAAGGCTCTTTTTTATCGTCGGTACGCCAATACAATCTCCGCCATTGGTAGGAGGGTTATTGACAGGAGGCGAATTCTTAGTATCTGAAATATCTGTAGGAGTAGTACAACGAACAATGAGCACCATGAGTGCAAGAATGCACCAGGTTTTATCCAAGAATGGCGATGGTTTCTTTCTCAATGCGTTTTCTTAAATCATCGGATACTGGGAAAAGTGGCAATCGCATGTATTCATCCATGAGTTCCATGTGTGCTAAAGCAGCCTTTACCCCACCAGGGTTGCCTTGTTCAAAGAACATTTTAGTTACATCAAACAGGGTGTAATGCGCCTCGCGTGCCACATCGAACTCTCCACGCATCGCAGCATGGACCATAGTAGAAAACAAGGCAGGAAATGCATTGGCTACCACCGAAATAACGCCATCTGCACCCGCAGCGATTAGGGGCATGGTCAGGTTATCGTCTCCTGAAAGCACACCAAAACCGGAAGGACGATATTTAATAATTTGCATGATCTGTTCCATGTTCCCGGATGCTTCTTTAACCGCCACGATGTTTTTAACTTCGGCTAATTCCAAAGTTGTTTCAGGCGCAACATTCGACCCCGTTCGTCCAGGAACATTATACAGGATGATTGGTAAATCTGTGGAATCGGCTACAATTTTATAATGCGCTAAGATTCCTTTTTGAATGGGCTTGTTGTAATAGGGAGAAACCGACAAAATACCGTCTACCCCATTTGGAATATCGGCTAAAGATTCTGCCACTGCAGCGGTATTATTCCCACCAATGCCGTAGACAATGTTACATCTTCCTTGATTTATCTCAATCACTTCATTTAACACGTCGAGTTTCTCAGCTTTGGTCAAGGTTGGAGACTCGCCTGTTGTACCTTGTACCACTAAAAAATCCGTTCCGTTTTCAATTTGATATTCAACCAAACTTGCCAAGGCATCGAAATCAATTTGCATGTCTTGGTTAAATGGAGTTACAAGAGCAACCCCCGATCCTGTAAAAATATTAGTCATATAA
>DBCM01000159.1:0-1982 GCA_002293045.1 Flavobacteriales bacterium UBA958
AAGCATGGAAGAATCGGCCGAAGTTTAGGCTGTTTTGTTACGGAACCCGGGTATAATGCTCGTATAATAAGGCTATGTCGTTTTGGAGCAAAGATGTTTGTTTCTGGGCACCAACCCGTGAAATTTTAATTTACTTCAACCGATATTCAATCCAAAATTTTGTACTTTTAGGCAATGCTAACCAAACTTGCCGACGGCACTCCAATCCATTGCATTCGTAAGCCAGAAGCTAGAATGCTAGACCATCATGTGGAAGGATATCTTCAACATGGAATTCAAATTAATCCTGGCGATATCGTGTTTGATGTGGGCGCCAATGTGGGTGTTTTCGGTGTCAGAGTACTTCAAAAAGCGCCAGAGGTTAAGGTGTTTTGCTTTGAACCCATTCCGGAAATTGCGGATGCACTTCGAGCCAATGCATCCCTTCACGGTGACGGAAGAATGGTGGTTATCGAAGAAGGAGTTTCTGCGTCACTAGGGCAAGCCACCTTTACCTATTTCCCAAACACTCCAGCGCTATCAACTGCGCATCCCGAACAATGGGATGAGAATCCCGGAGCGTTTAAAGCTGCAGTAAAAAGCACCATGAAAAATCCACCAGAAAGCATGCGTTGGATGCGTTGGATTCCTACCATGTTTTCCGGTCTGATTGCCAAACATCTGGTAAAGGGCAGACACACCGTTACCTGTAAATTAACCACCATTGCTGAAGTAATTAAAAACCACAACTTAGATCGCATTGATTTAATGAAAATTGACTGTGAAGGGGCAGAATGGGATACCTTGATGGGAATCGGGGAGGAGCATTGGGGGAAAATTAAATCCATGGTAATTGAAGTACATGACGAAGACGGAAGACTCGATCAAGTAAAGCAATTGCTCAGTAAACAGGGGTTCTCACGTCAGGTGGTGGAACAGGAAGAAGGCTTAGAGAATTCAAAAATGTATAACCTATTTGCTCTCCGATGACTGCCTTGACTTTTAGCTCCTTCATCCTCGGTTTATTACTCATAAACAACCTGTTTGGATTGGTATATTCCTTGATGATTATCTATACGGATTGGTTTAAGAAATACCGCATTCAAGATAAAAAGTACCAAAAAGGAATTTTTTTCAAACGAATGCCCTTGTACCTTCTTAATTTATCCATGTTATTCGTGTTGGCGGGTGTTGGGTCATATGTGATTTTTCCTTGGTTAGAAACAAGCTGGTCGGCTTGGTGGATTCTGGCCCTGCAAGTTTTGGGGATATTCCTAGTAGAAGACGTATTCTTTTATTTTTACCACCGATTACTGCATGAGAATAAATTCCTGTTAGGTAAAATCCACTCCATTCATCACCGTGCAAGTCCCCCGTTTCCACTGGAATATCTATACAATCACCCCTTAGAATGGATGCTCGGATTTATTGGTCCTGTTCTTGGGTTTATAGTGATCGGATTGCTTTCGCCCATCTCTATTTTCACCGTGCTTATCTTTGGGGCAATTCGGAATTTGCGTGAAATTCATTTGCATTCCGATTTGAATCTGCCCATCTTGAGTAAAATCCCACTGATTTCTAAAACCAAACATCACGATGATCACCATTCGCACTTGGACGGCAACTATTCTTCCATTTTTGTTTGGTGGGATAAAATTTTTAACACTGAATTACCCGAATGATATGCGTTTTTTAGGATTTTTGCTCTTGTCTTTTTTGTTTTTGTCTGTAAGTCCCATTGAAAAGAAAAGCAAGGAATTTAACCTAACCGTAAAGGTTACAGGAATTGTTGGCACCAAAGGCTCTATTGAGGTTGGCTTATTTGATGAACCCTCCAAATACGCTTCTGTGGGAGGTACATGCCGAAAAATCCGCACGAAAACAACCGGCAACGAGGTGAGCTGTACCTTTTATAACCTTCCGGAAAAAAAATATGGGGTTTGTATTTATCACGATGAAAACAATAACAACAAGTGCGACAAGAATTTCTTTGGAATTCCAAC
>DBCM01000159.1:2124-5602 GCA_002293045.1 Flavobacteriales bacterium UBA958
TACTTGTTCGTCCTTTGAATAATGAGTCGTGTGTTGTATAATGAATGGGTCGACAGCTTTGCCGATGCAATCTATCGCTTCGCGTTGAAAAATACACGGGATTCCGAACAGGCGAAAGACCTTGTTCAGGATGCATTTGAAAAACTTTGGATTAAAAAAGATCAGATTGACGCAAGTAAAGCCAAAGCCTATTTGTTTCGAATCGTAAATAATGCACTTATTGACCGTGCCCGAAGAGCCAAATTAAGCGCCACCTTTCGAGAGCACCTTTCGACGAGTGATTCCCTCGTGTTTACTGAATCAATTGATTTAAAGAAGACGCTTGAAGAGGCGATTGCTAAATTGCCAGATATTCAACGCCATGTGGTCCTTTTAAGAGACTATGAAGGATATAGTTACGATGAAATAGGGGCGATTACCTCCCTTACGGAGCAACAGGTGAAAGTATATATTTTTCGAGCACGGCAAACGTTGCGCAGCTTGTTAGTTAACCCAGAATTAATCCTATGACCTATCAAAATACTCCAATAGAAGTGTGGTTCATAGAATTGTTCGATGGAACCTTGTCTGAAGAGGCAACACATGAGTTTTTAGCATTTTGCCTAATTAACAACATCGATGTTCCTGAGGATTTACCTACCCTGATGCCTAGCGAGGATTTTCTTCAAACTAAAGATGGTTTGAAATTTCCTGCGCATGAGTCGATTTTAAATGATCCAAAACAAGATTTACTTCTTTCCTATAAAGAAGGATTGTTGAATGCTTCGGATGCACAATGGGTTGAACAACAATTCGAAGCTAACAGGACATGGAAAACCTTACATACCGAAATTTCAGCCACGTATCTTGTGCCTGAGCCGTATGAGTTTCTTGAAAAAAAGGTGTTATACAAGGAGCAACCTACAGGTTGGTGGCTTTCTGCCTCAATGGCTGCCGCTGCCGTATTCCTTGGCTTGATGTTGTTCCTGTTTCCATTTAAATCCAATGAGTCGGGAGTAAATAAACCAACCAGCAAGTTCAAAGAAAAAACAAAAAAAATCTACGAAGCGCAAACCGCTCAACCGGATATTTCCTTTCCGACTAAAACAGCAGAAGGTACCATGGATTTATCGGTGCCAACTCCGATTAAAGGAATTATCGTTTCTTCAAGCAGGGACTGCATCTTGCATCCGGACGCGTATTCTAAGGACGAGATCGCGCCTGCGCTTAGTACAACCCGGGTATCTATCGATTCGTTACAAAAGCCAATGAATGAATTAACTCAGATTGAAGCACCTAAGAATAATGAGAAAACCTTGCGCTCCTGGATAAAAGAACGTTTAATTGAACGTATTTTCAAGCGAGAAGACAATGCCTTGGTATTGGAGCGCGAAACCAAATGGTTCAATCAGTCCATTGGGATTAAATATAAACGACAAGAGGACCGCTCTATCTCACAAGTTAAATTAGGCCCCTTCATATTCGAATGGAATAAAAAAAATAAAAACAGTAACTTTTTATCCATGTTGCCGTCAAACCAATAAATCATTACGTATGAATCGCATTTTACTTTTATTTCTTAGCATTTCTTCGCTTGCTTTTGGTCAAATCCGTGAGTCACGAAAAATCATTATCATCAATAATACCGACACAACAATTTTGTCAACCGATACAGAATCCATGGATTCATTGATAGAAATTAATATGAAATCTATGTATGGAATCGGATCAGAAATTAATCACGGAACCAAAGATATGCGCGTTGAGGTTTTCATCGATTCAGTCTTTAACGGAATGGACCCCTCGGTACTTATTATGGAGGAACCCGCAGATACTATGCGCGTGAAAATGGGTAATAAACGCATTGTGGTCATAGAAAAGGAAGTAAGTGGGGGGAAAGACAACCGTAAAATAATCATTGATGAAGACGTCACAGAACGTGGAAATTCAAAATTATTCAATCGCGATTTTAATGATGAATTGGAAAATGACGATGAGGAGGATGACGCTGATGAATTGGCCTCTTGGGCTGGATTTGGGATAGGCTTGAATGGTTTTATGAATTCCAATGATCAGTTTGCTTCCGAAGCCGATGCGCCGTTTTTAGTACTCGACTACGCTAAAAGCTTAAATTTTCAATTTAATGTGTGGGAGAAAAGATTCCCGATTTATAAAGAATACGTGGGGGTTACTACCGGTTTAGGTTTTCAATGGAATCGGTACGGCTTAGAAAAAAATGTTGATGTAATGGCTAACGCTGATTCAATCTATGCGCTGAATAACACAACGGTAAATTACAGTAAGAATGTCCTGCGATCTACCTACGTTCAAATTCCATTGCTGCTTGAATTTAATTCAAATAAAGATGAATCAAAGAATTGGCACCTAAGCCTTGGGGTAGTTGGTGGCGTTCGAATCGCATCCAGTTGGAAAACAAAATGGGAAGTTGACGGTAAACCGCTTAAAGCTAGAACCAAGGATGATTTTAATTTCAATTCATTGTCTGCGAATGCCTATGCGCAAATCGGATATGGGAACGTAGGAATGTTCGTGCAATATGGCTTAACCAATGTGTTTCGAGCAGATAAAGGCCCGGAATTAAGTCCCGTTTCAGGGGGCTTAATTTTTAACTTTTAATGGTTGTTTTATTTGGACTTCAAATACTTAATCAAGAAATATACCGTAAAGTAACCAAACACTATTAGAGCTACCCAACTGTAATATCCGTTTACAAAAGCTTTTGTATTAAAGAATAATAATAGAAGAGTTCCGCTCAAGAGAACCCCAAAGAAAATCAGTAAATTTAAATTACCTCGCGGCCCGTCAGTTTCCATCTGAGTAAAAAACGGATAAAACCAAAGAACAAGGGCAAACACACTAGTAAAGACCGTGACGAAGAATAAAAGGACCAACCCTATTTCCTTAAATAAACTGGCATCTTTGCCCATTGTTTTTCCAAGTTCAATGATCCAATACCAACCTAATGAGCTAAGCACCGTTAATGCTAATGCACCTAAGTAGACAAAAATTCGCCATTTTTCCATATCTATTATTTAAAATCCGTGAATTGATTTGGTCTTTCCATTGTTTAAAATCAGGTCCGTCTCAAAATTAATTATTCCTTCCAACATTTGTTCAACTCTATTTCGCGGCTATATTTCGAGGAAATCCCAAACCGCTTTATAATGCTCATTTTTACACCCAACATCTTTGTTGTTTTTTACAAACGTAATACATCAGTCTTCATAATCAAAAGGTTTTGTTATTTTTGAAAACAACCCCTATGAAGCGCAGATCTTTTCTTAAATCCACGTTGGCCCTGTCTACCTTATCGGTTTTGCCAAATAATTTGATGGCAGACAAGCAAGGCAATCCAACGCAAGCAGAACCACTCACTCCGTTGCGCCCCACACGATTGGTAAAAGGAGATACCCTGGCAATTATGGGAATGGCGGGAGCAATGCGCGACCCAAAAATACTCAGCGGTTTTGTTCAGATT
>DBCM01000028.1 GCA_002293045.1 Flavobacteriales bacterium UBA958
CGACAGGCCAATTCATGCCGATACACTGAATCGGTATATAATTTCGACCACCAAAATGGAAAAGGCCAATATGGATGGGTATTTTCCCACACCCAACCCGACGCAGGACCATCCACCATCGCACGGTCGTAGTCCCAGGGTGGACCAATACACAATTTGTTGCCGTCTGTATCTTTTTCTTTGTACATATAGGTACTCCGGCCATAACTGTCGTAGTTCATACTAAATTCGTTCACAATCAAGAAATCGATAAACGTTCCCACGTCGATCCACTTGCGATATCCCAACGAATCATTCGTAAAGTTGACATCATTCAAGGCATTTTCAAAGGAATCCACATAAGATTTAATGTAATTCGCTTGTACAGGGAGGATCGAATCTGCCTTGGGATATACATATTTGAATTCTACGGCATGCGGTGAAGTAGCACTATTAATGGGTGGGTAAACTGAATTCCATGCAGCTGGATCGCCGTTGATGTTCATTTCTATAATGTATCCGCCAGTCAAGGCGCTTCCCGCGGTATCCGCTGAGGTAAGTTTGGCAATATCCACGCGATTATTGTCGCGTTTTACTTTTTCTGTCAAGGTGTACACTCCAATGTACGTTCCGTCAAGAAAGATTTCACAAAGTCTTGTACGTGGGGCGTAGCTCCCCATTCTACGAGCGAATTCGTAAGTAACGGTATTTACAAGCAGGCTATTGTCGAGGTATTCTGCTTTGAAAATCCAGTCGTTTTCTGCCGGCATTCCGAGTAGGGAGGTGTCAATCTTGTTCCCGTTTGCATCTACCAAATCAAAGTCGTAGTTTTTCTTGGGATACCCCGGCCCAGTAAATCCTTGCCATTCGGTCATAATGGTTCCTTCATAACTATAAAGGGTATCTGCGGTAGAATTAAGTTGCCCCGGACCATTGTCAATGATTTCCATAACAACAGGTACTTTAACGTCGTTATTTATCGCACTATTTACGGTAGTTAATTTAACGATTGGCAGCACTGAGGTCATTGCGCCTTCAAAGGTGATAGAAAAAGGAATGCTTGTAGCACAAGCAGCATTTGCTTTTAATCCAATTTTAATGATGTACGGATTCCCTGCGGTAAGTAGGGGATGAAGATCTGCTTGGAACCCGCAGCTTGCGTTATCGTCGTTGTAGTACAAGGCACCGGCCGCTGAACCGTTGAAGGCGACGTTAGCACAGTTGTTGTAGATCCAAACTCGCGTGTCACAGGCGCTTAAGTTACAGGTGGTAATCGCGTAAATTCCGGTGGTATCTGGAGTGAAGGAATAAAATATATTTTCTTGAGGCGAAACCGTAATGCCAGTGTCGATTGGAATGGGGTTTTCACAGACTGTTCCCGGTCCACAATTGAAGGAATGTGAGGCGGTGCTCGCGAATTCTCCGCCACTTGCCACTTGTGTTCCATTAAGGGTAATCACATAGGATCCCAAACCATATCCACAGCAAATCCCATCGCCATAGCTGTCGTGAATATCAAATCGAATGCAATCTGCCGTATCCACACATACCACCGAACCGTTGACATTACCATTCGCAACTTCATTCCCGTTGCTATATAAATCCCAAGTGGTTTCTCCGGGGTAATCGTCGGGAACAATGGTGATTTCAACGGGCCATTGACCTGCAGGGCATTGCGCACTGGCGACAAACGAAATACTGATTAAAAAAATCACATAAAACAGTCGAATGGTCAACATCTGAGGTTTAAGGGTTCTTAACAAAGATATAGATAATTAAACTATTGTTAATATTCGTAAAGAGTATGCTCAATTAGAACTTCGGGTTTTGAACAAATTTCACATTTTTATGGTTTAATACAATATTATGAAAATTCCGATTGCTCTATTGCTCTCTTTATTGTTCTGCGGTTCAACTGTAGTCAGTCAAACAGTTCATGAGCTTGCTCGAACTGGAACGGTTGAATCCATGAAGGCCTTATTAGATAAGGACCCATCCTCAGTAAACCGCTTGTCGGATCGAGGGATAACCCCCTTTATTTTGGCATGCTACCGCGGAAATAATGAGGTTGCAAAAGTACTTGCGCAGCGCGGTGCAGACATCAGGTATTGTGCGGCAGAAGGTTCGGCCATCTACGGAATAATTTTTAAAAACAATTTGGAAATGCTCTCCTTTATCTTGGATCAAGGAGTATCACCCGATGATACCTGCCAGTTTTCACAATTTGGTACTCCCTTACACATGGCAATGAGTATGAAGCGATATGAAATAGTAGACCTTCTGCTTTCGAAAAATCCGAACCTGAAAATCCCTGACCAGAAAGGCCGTAGTATACAAGAATTATTATTGTTTTATCAAGACGAACGTCTAACCACTATCTTTACAGCGCATGAAAAAAATTAGTTTACTTCTGTTGTTGGTTGTTTCCCTAACAGCCTTCGCTCAAACCTACACCACGGGTACCGTAACATTATCAAGCACCGCTGGCGCGGCAATGTCCATAAAATTAGACGTTGGCGCATCTGTTACCATGACCCTGACTGGTCCTTCAGCCCGTTGGTTTGCGGTAGGTTTTGATGCAGGTTCCATGGCTGTAGGAACTGATGTAGTCGCCGTTCACAGCGCAGGTGCACTTACAAGTTTCGATGGTAATTTAACAGGGTATTCCGCACCGGCGAGCGATATTCAGCAAGATTGGACCATTAGTTCTAATGTGGTCGCTGGAGGGGTTAGAACGGTTATTGCCACGCGTGCCTTGAATACAGGAGACCTTGACGATTATATATTTACCGCAGCTCCTGGATCTATTTCGTTGATTTGGGCACGGGCGAGTTCAAACACCTTTTCCTATGCGTATCACGGAAATACAAACCGAGGGATTTCCTCGGCTACCTTTACCTTAGTTCCGGTTACTCCGCCTCCTACAGGTAATTCACCACAAACCGTGTGTGCAGGCGCGACCCTCAATCAGCTCCAAGTAACGGGCACAGCTATTCAATGGTATGCCAACGCCTCTGGGGGTATTGCCTTATCCAATGCAACGTCCCTTGTAAATGGCACTACTTATTATGCTTCGCAAACGGTTTCAGGACAAGAATCACAAACGCGATTGGCCGTTACTGTAAACGTAATCAGTGCGCCAGTTAACGCGCCGCAGACGGTGAACTTTCCTCAGAATGTTTGCAGCAATCAAAACACGATAGCGCTCAACGCAAGCAATGTGCAAGGGGCCACAGGATACCAATGGACGGTAAATGGCGTGAGTTCAACAACTCAGCAACCGGCCTTAACGATTACTCCTCAAGCTGGAATTGCCTTAATCAATATTCAGGTTGCAGCAACGAACGTTTGCGGGAATGGACCATCATCAACTGCACAGGTTCAGGTGCTTCCAGCGTATAACGTCAACCAAACCTTGAGCGCTTGTGATTTCTTAAGTTGGAATGGCCAGGTTTTGACACAATCCGGGAATTATACTTTTCAAGGACAAACCCTCTCAGGTTGCGATTCCGTAGTGACTTTGCAATTGACCATTTTATCGAATACTCAAACCAACTTGCAGTTTTCACAGTGCGTTCCCCTAACATTGAATGGACAAACGTATAACCAGAGCGGGACGTATCAACAGATTTTACCAAGCAACCTTGGGTGTGACTCCACACTTAATATCCAGTTTACTTTAAATCAAGGAGATACCGTGTTGGTAGCGCTTAGTAGCTGTGATTCGGTAAGTATTGGTGGACAAACTTATACTAATTCGGGAATTATTCCAGAATTACTAACGAATGTAAATGGCTGTGACTCCTTAGTTTTGTGGGATGTAGTCATTAATGCATCGGCGCCTTTAAGCGTATTTGACACCACCGTTACCAGTTCGTTTTTATGGAATGGTCAGGTATACACCAGTTCAGGTTCATACACACAGCAATTGAATACCATACAAGGGTGTGATAGCCTAGTCACTGTGAATTTGACCGTTTCAACAGGTGGTCTCGCGGAGAATGAATTTAAATTGCCATTTCCAACGGTGTTGCCTCGGGGAGGGGAACTTATGTTACCTTTTGGGAGTTGGATCTTGGTAGACATGAATGGACGAGAATTATGGAAAGGTACCTTAGCCGATACCCGCTTGAGAATGGATGTTGTCCCTGGGATATATTTTATTCGAAGTGAACGAAAAGCAGTGAAAATAATAATAATTGAATAAGCATATGAAGCGAGTAATAAGTGGTGTTGTACTGATTTTATTGGTTACTGTTGCCAGTGCACAACGCACGGTGCAGACGAAATTTGGAGATACTTTAACCACGAATTGGATCGGCGTTAACATAACAGTATCAGACAGCGTATATATTCAATTTGAAGGACCTTCAAAAAGTTGGTTTGCACTTGGATTTAACGCAAAACGCATGCAGCGTGGTGTTGATGTTGTTATGGTTCCCGCTTGGAAAGAGGCTTTCATGAATATCGATCCATACGATGCAGTATTAACCGGATATGCACCGCCGAAACGCGATGAGGTTCAACATTGGCAAGTGAAGTCGGAAGAAATGAAGGAGGGTAGGAGATCTTTCGCTTTGGTGCGGGCCTTGGCAACAGGTGACTCCTTTGATTTTGATTTTACGGAATTGTCCAACAATGGAGGCCTCTTCGATATAATTTGGGCCATGGGTTCCGAAAAAGGGGATAAAACAGAATATCACGGAAATCAGAAGGGTAAGAAAACCTTGCAATTTTAATTACGAAGGGCAGAATTATTGGTTCAGGGCTTAGGGTCTGATATTAAACAATTTAAGTTGGTTAGTTTTCTGAATTTCATCTAAAATCATTGCCTGATAAAGGAAAGCGTTTAATTTATATGTTAAATAACGCAGCGCTTAGTCTTACTATGTGTACCTTCGCCGACAAATTAAAACAAATTCATGAAAAAAATTACCGTACTCAGTTTATTAATGCTTTGCCTAGCAACAAAGGTTGTTGCTCAAGACACCACCAGTTTTCGCCTTCTTGGAATCTCTTCAAACGCATCCTTAGATTTCTTTAATAACGATTCCACGTATTTAACCTCTAACGAAAATATTAGCAACATGGCCGGTGGAAATGGTCACGTTATTTTTCAAGATCCAAATTCCGGAAAGGTTTGGGTATTAATTTCGGATGTTAATGCGAATGGCGGAAATCAAGGAGATAGAAACCTGTATGAAATCGATCCAACCTCCGGGGCTTATACGATGGTTGCAGATTTGACGAATGAATATTATGCTTCAGGGGATATTGCATCCGATGGTTCTATTTACCTGATCGGAGGAAATGGAAACAACGGTGCGATTGCAGGACAAATCTGGAGGTATAATCCGCAAGACAGTACAGAAGTATTGGTAGGACAATCTGCGATTTCTGGTTCACGCGCTATGGAATACAATCCGAATAACAATTCATTGTACATCTATGAAGGGTTTAATCAGAATGTATTATACATTTTTGATTTAACGACCAATACAGAAACCGTTAGTTCTTATGGGCCCTTGTTAGTGGATGATGAAATGCACGGAGCGTATTATGACGCAACATCGAATACCATGTTACTTTCTGCGTATGGAGGTGAGATGTATGTATCCGATACTTCCCTAGTCTCCTTTACTCAGTATGATGATTCCTTTAATAGTATCATGGATTTATCCGTAATCAAGTTACTCAACAATGATGAAAATACTGGATTTTGTCCAGGTGACTCGCTGACAATTTCATGTATCTGGGATAGTACTGCTTACGAGTGGTATTTCAATGGTCAGATGATTCCATTTGGTAATGCTCAATCCATAACGGTTAATACGGCAGGAACTTATCGTTGTTTGGTTACATTAAATAATACCTTAACCCCAACCTACATGTGGAGTGAGGAAATTAATGTAAGTGCGTATACGATGCCAAGTGTTAGTATTTCCATTCAAAATGGCGACTCACTGTGGTGTCCTGGGGACACGATTGCGTTACAAGGAGCGAATGGAGGATCACTACAATGGTATTTGAACGGTCAAGAAATAAGTGGAGCAAATGCTTCATCCCTTAATGTTACCGCACCCGGAACATACACTCAAAGTAAAACAAATCTAAGTGGATGTATGGCATTTTCCCCATCGGATATCGTGATCTCAGAGGATGTTGATTGCGTAAATGGTATCAGCGCAGTTGAAACAAATCAGTTCGTTGTCTATCCAAATCCAAGTGCTGATGATCTGACCTTTGACGGGGTATCTCCAAACAGTGAATTTAAATTGTTTGATGTGTCAGGAAATCTAATTGCATCGTCCACCACAACGAAAGGTTCAACGAATATTTCATATTTGAAGGCTGGATCTTATTTATTACAAATTGGTTCAAACAGAGTTCGCTTTGTAAAGCTTTAAAGAACTATTTAATCTGATAACGAAAAGGGAGTCTAGCTCCCTTTTTTTATGGCTTAGTAAATTTTACAGCTCCGTACAATTTTCGATTCACTAGCACATACGTGCCAAAAGGTAGGGTTCGAATATCCAATTGTATGATTTCTAATCCATTCGGCCAGGTGGTTGTTTCGTGCGCAACGTCGAAACTTTTGCCACTACAATCAGTATTCTACGTTCTTGTATTTCAATAAACCAACCAATTAAACCTACTGACGAACAAATCGTAGTTGTTCAGTGCCTTGGGAAGTTTCAAACTGAAATACGTAGGCACCCGGGGCAAGTCCTTGAAGGTTCAGGGTAGTAGCTCCCATGTCGAAGGTAAGTTGTTCGGAAACCACCAGTTTTCCGGTCCCATCGATGGCTCTGAACCAACACGTTGATAGGCCTAAATATTGTTTTATAACCACTTCTTCGCCTGAACTGGGATTCGGAAGCACAGAGAAATTTGAATTTAACCCACTCATGGAATTCCTTGGTGAGGAAATCAAGGCTACCTTCCACGAAGCCGACCAATGCTTCAATGTTAGAATTTGATATTCAGGATCATACACAATGCTATCTCCCCACGATTCGGACTCCAATACCTTGGTATGAACCCCATCTGAAACCCACAAGGCAAGGCGTTCGGGTTGTTGGCATTTGTCTATGAACCAAGAAGCATCCCAGCAACATGGGTTAGATGAAATTTCAAGGACTTCGCTCCAAGGATTGAGGTCAACGATTTCAGTTACTTCGGAAATGCGAAGGTTCACGCTTTCTTTTTCTGAGGCGTGAAAGCTCAATCCCGCCCCGAGGTAATGCGCCTTGGTTGGGTTCGATTCGAACACCGTATCGATCCGTTCACTCGGGAGAAGCTCCGGTTGATACACCAATAAAGTGTCGCTTTCTGCTGTAAAACGGACAAGCCTATAACCTGGCGACGTAAGCGTTAAGGTATAGGCCCCTTCGGGGAATGTAAGCAAGGTGTTGGCACTTACATGTTGGTAGTAATCCCCGTCGATGTATAAGCTGGCTTCATGGTTTTTGCGATTCACCAATTGAATTTTTCGAGTGGTATTGTTCGCATCGGTAAACAACCATTTGTCGGAGATCAGTACGGTGTCATGGTCGTTGAAAACCATAAACTGAAAATAGTTCATGCCAGGATTCAAGTGAACGGGAATTTCAAGTGTATTCGAAGGCCAAATTTCTGGGCTGAAGTCACCCTCTTGTGCCATACGAAAGCCTTTCCAATGGGCACCTTCAATTTTTAATAAGGTTTGACCCAATCGATGTTCATGGCTTACTGAAAATTTGATGGCTGGGGACTGCTCGATCATTGGAACCTTAATTTTGTCTGTTATATTGGTATGGCTCAAGGCGAAGGTCAGCGGGTAACAACCAGGCCGGATGAGGGCGATTGAATCACCTATTTTTGGAGAAAATTCCTGCAATATGTCAGTGGCTCCGTTTCCATGGGTTTCGTCGAGGTATACCCAATCGTTCTGGTTTTTAATGAAAATCGAGGTGCCGTTGAGGGGCGATGCAACGCTCTGTAGGAAAAGATTAGCAACCACTCCACCGTTGACAGCAATCGGACCAACATTACCTCCTTGAGCACTGGCGCTTACTTTGAAATAGTAATTGTCGCTCAATACGGATTTTGCCGCCGAACTGAAGATGCTTGTACTCTGGTTAAAAACAATGGGGGCCACGTTGTAGTAAATATTTTCGACGGTCCATTTGTAAGTAGCACCAGGCGTTAACGCAGGGAATCCGAGCCCGTTGATTTGGTTGCCGGTGATGCTTAGCGTATTTCCAACTTGTTGGTAGCACGTGCCGTTAAGGCGGTACAAACGAACATTATATCCTTTGATATTATTATGCTTGATCCATGTGAAGGTGGGCGTAGTCGTGCTGATGGTTGGTATGCTGTTCGTTGATCCGGGAGTTACGATTTCAGGCACTGCTCGAACCCAACCTCTCGTGGTAGGGTAGGTACTGGTCGCTTTCCATTTTCCAGCTTGGAATTTCAGTGCAATGGAATAATTCAAATGCTGCGCGACATTGCTCCCCCAATTTTGTTGGAATGTTTTTATGGTATAATTGGCAACGTTAAGGCTTATGGCGGGGGTAACGTTTTTTACCAACGATACATGACCAGCTGAAGTTGGATCTGCGCGCATGAACGTAATCATGTCCTCGGGTTTTGGGGCAGATGTTGTAAGTCCATTGGTCATTTGCCGTAACCCTTTTCGGTTTCCTGTAACATCAAAGTAATCCTTACCGTTGCCCCCTTGAATATTGATACGGTACCGTGTAAAGTAATACCGGGCAGGTAATTCCACGCATTGCCATCCGTAGCTCCATCCGCTTTGGCTAATGATCTGCGTACTTGCTTTATTGTAAATTCCGTTTTCGCACCCACCGTTTTTGTAAATAGGTACGTTGTTGACTGCGCCTAATTTGGTTCCGAAGGGATCTACGCCAACGGGCACTCCCGAACAATTTAAGGGCAAAGGATTCGGTTTTGGAATGGTGGTAAATTGGCGCTTGAAACAGGCCAAAGGGAGGTGGTTTGTCGT
>DBCM01000014.1 GCA_002293045.1 Flavobacteriales bacterium UBA958
TGTTCTATCACTTTGCCATTAATATAGGTATGAACATTGGGCTTGCGCCTGTTATTGGTATTCCCTTGCCTTTTTTAAGCTACGGAGGGTCATCGATGATGGCCTTTACGATCATGCTCTTTGTATTGTTAAAACTAGATAGTCAACGACGAGACGTACTCAGATAAATGTTAAATTTGAACCAACTATGCTGACAGAAGAACAAAAGAAAAGATTTACCCGAATCTTTTGGGGATTATCGTTATTGCCTTTCCTAATGGTATTTGGATTGCTCGTTTTGCAATCGGAAGATAATTTACCCCCTATTTCTATGCTTGATAACCCCCCGGAATTACAAGCCTCATTAATTCTAGGGCAAACCGGAGATACGATTGGGCGATATTGGCAAGTGAACCGCACAAGTGCGGCTTATAAAAACATTTCTCCCTTTGTCTTTGATGCGCTGATATCCACAGAAGATGAACGATTTATGGAACACTCAGGGGTTGATTTCCGTTCTATTGCTCGTTCTTTTGGTTCCCTTGGACGCTCCGGAGGCGCTTCTACCATCTCGCAACAACTTGCGAAGTTATTATTTACACTTCAGCAACGTCAGCGAGAAGAAATTGCGCGTGCCAACGGAGAATCTTTGCTTTCGAATCGCGGGGGAATCATCGGGAAATTCAAACGATTAAATGAAAAAGCGAGAGAAAATATCATTGCGACACGGCTAGAGTCTAGATATACAAAAGAGGAAATCATTACCATGTACCTCAATCAATTCGATTTTTTATACAATGCGGTGGGTATAGAAAATGCCGCTAAGGTCTATTTCAATAAACGGCCGAAAGAACTTAACAAAGAGGAGGCTGCGATGCTTATCGGAATGTGCAAGAATCCGGGATTATACAATCCATACACCTATAAAATTAAAAACTATAGGCGGGTAATCGCCCAAGAAGAAGGCATTGCGCCCAGCAGCGTTTCCTTAGATAAAATCCTTGCGGCTAGGGGAAAGGATTCCTTAAGAGCATTGTCCAGAAGAAATCAAGTGTTATATCAATGGTTGAGGAATAGCGAAAAAAACAATGATGCCATAACCCAGCGCCTTACCCGAGAAGAATACGATATACTGATTAAAAAACCCGTAACGGTTAATTATCAGTCTGTGGATCACAAAGAAGGCATGGCTCCTTATTTTAGAGAAGCGTTGAGGCAAGAGGTTACTAATATACTTTTAAAGAAAAACGAAGACGGAACGCTTAAGCATCTTCGTGAAGATGGACAACCCTATGATATTTATCGCGACGGGCTTAAAATCTATACCACCTTAAACACAAGGCTTCAAAAGTATGCGGAATATGCCGTTGAAAAACACATTAAGGAATCGCTTCAACCCGCGTTCAACTCGAATAACCGTGGTCTGAAAAACTATCCGTTTTCCAATGAAATTTCTGCTGATGTTGTGAATGGTATCATGAGCTCGGCACGCAAAAACTCTGGGCGATATAAAGTCATGATTGCCGCAGGATATTCTGAAGATGAAATCGCCAATGCGTTCAATTCACCTGCGCAAATGCGTGTTTTTTCTTGGAGGGGAGAAATCGACACGGTTATGACCCCGAATGATTCCATTCGATATTACAAAGCATTTTTGCACGCGGGATTGGTGAGCGTTGAACCTCAAACAGGTTTCGTTCGCGCGTGGGTTGGTGGGGTTAATTTTAAGCACTTTTCTTACGATCATGTGCGTCAGGGAACCCGTCAGGTTGGCTCAACCATTAAGCCCTTTGTATATGCCGCCGCCTTATCCATGAAAGTCGTTAATCCTTGTACATCCTTTTCCCCCGGCGAATATTGCGTTGATTTGGTTGATCCGAACAACAAGGTGGTCGGTCAATATTGTCCAAAAGGAGAGGTTGCAAGAAATGTAAAAATGGGCCTTGCCTTGTCTTCCAACCCAACTACCGTTGCCGTCATGGCGAAAATGGGAGCATTTAATCCATTAAACAAATCCGGAGGACCCTTTCAAATAGAGAAACTTTTAAAAAAGACAGAAATCAACTTGAATCCAAATGATGTTGTTCCATCCATGTGTTTGGGCAGTATGGATATGTCTTTATTTAAACTGGTAGCGGCTCAGTGTATCTTTCCAAATAATGGGTATTATGTTCGGCCCACAACCATTGAGCGCATTGAGGACCGAAACGGTAAGGTGATATATTCTGCGACTCCTTATACAGATCAAGCACTCAATGCTACCGTATCCTATGAAATTCTTAAAATGATGAAACTCGTCATTTCTCAAGGAACCGGAGGAAGTTTGCGCAGCGGAAAATACGGACCAATCCCTATCACGGCTGGAAAAACAGGAACAACTCAAAACAATTCAGACGGTTGGTTTATTGGGATTACCCCTGATTTAGTCACCGGTGTTTGGGTCGGAGCGGAAGACCGTTCCGTACGATTTAAATCGATGAATTGGGGCCAAGGCGCCCGCATGGCCCTGCCAATATATGGGTACTATATGCAGCAAGCGTACAAAGACCATATCCTTGCCCTATCTTCGGAAGACTTCCCAGAACCCCCGGATTATGACCCTAAAACCTATGAATGTTCAGAAGCAGTAGATCCTGAAGATGCGGATGAAGAGGATGTTCTATTTGAAGATGGAATTTAATTATGAATAAAGTTGTTGACCATGTAAGTGAAGCCCTCACGGGCATCGAAGACGGAATGACCATAATGCTCGGTGGATTCGGGTTGTGTGGTATTCCTGAAAATTCAATTAAAGAACTCGTTAAGATGGGAACTAAAAATCTCACCTGTATCTCTAACAATGCTGGAGTAGATGATTTTGGGTTGGGATTGTTGTTACAGCGCAAGCAAATCAAAAAGATGATTTCATCGTATGTGGGTGAAAATGAAGAGTTTGAGCGACAAATGCTTTCTGGAGAATTGGAAGTTGATTTAATTCCTCAAGGGTCATTGGCAGAACGATGCCGAGCCGGAGGCGCAGGAATCCCTGCTTTTTTTACTCCTGCAGGATATGGTACCGAAGTCGCAGAAGGGAAAGAGGTCCGTGTGTTTAATGGAAAACCCCACATTCTTGAGTCTGCATTAACGGCTGATTTTGCTATCGTGAAGGCTTGGAAAGGAGATACAGAAGGAAACTTGGTGTTTAAAGCAACCGCAATGAATTTTAATCCCATGATGGCGATGGCCGGAAAAATAACCATTGCCGAAGTAGAAGAATTAGTTCCCGCGGGTAGTTTAGATCCCAATTTTATTCATACACCCGGGATTTTTGTACAACGAATTTTTAAAGGGGCGGTTTTTGAAAAACGCATCGAACAACGAACGGTAAGAAAAAGAGCATAATATGGCATTGGATAAAATCGGTATTGCTAAGCGCATTGCCCAGGAATTGCAAGACGGATGGTATGTTAACCTAGGAATTGGTATACCCACCCTTGTCGCCAATTATGTCCCTGAAGGAATGACGGTAGAATTTCAATCTGAAAATGGGGTCTTGGGAATGGGTCCTTTTCCATTTGAGGGAGAAGAAGACGCTGATTTAATTAATGCAGGAAAACAAACCATTACTGTAAATCCGGGTGCCGCTTTTTTTGATTCAGCCACATCCTTTGCGATGATTCGAGGCCAACACGTTCAGCTCACCGTTTTGGGAGCGATGGAAGTATCACAGCATGGAGATATTGCCAATTGGAAAATTCCAGGAAAAATGGTAAAGGGAATGGGTGGAGCAATGGATTTAGTGGCCTCCGCAGAGAACATAATTGTAGCAATGATGCACAGCAATAAAGCGGGAGAATCTAAAATACTCCCTGCGTGTACACTCCCGTTAACGGGGGTTGGGTGCGTTAAAAAAGTTGTAACCGAGCTTGCGGTATTAGAAATTAAAAACGGTGCATTTCATTTAATAGAGCGTGCACCAGGAGTTCCAGTCGAAGAAATCATCGCCAAAACAGCGGGTAATTTGGTGGTTCCTGAGTTTGTTCCTGAAATGGTACTTTAATGGATTATACGCAAGAATATCGCTTGGCCATTCATGCAGCCATAGAAGCGTCCCTTGCCATTAAAGAAATTTATTTACGTGGCTACGAGGCCATTCAAAAAGCAGACGGGTCTCCGGTAACAGAGGCCGATTTAACGTCCTCAAAAATTATTAATCACATGTTATCCGTTTCCCTACATCCAGTAATTGATGAGGAAACAGATAAAATACCTTTTGAACAACGCAAACTTTGGGAACGGTGCTGGTGTGTTGATCCCTTGGATGGTACAAAAGAATTCATAAAGCGGAACGATGAGTTCGCTGTAAATATCGCGCTAATCGAAAATGGTCGGCCAGTTCTTGGTGTGATTGCAAGTCCTATTCAAGCAGATTATATTATTGGCGGTAAAAGCTTCGGCACTCACTATGGCACGTTTAACCAATTTATTCATGGCGCGGCTCCTGAACCCATTCATCGGGCTCCAACACCGGAAATCCTTTCCATTATTGCCTCAAATAGCCATCACACCCCCTTACTCGAAGCCTATCTTGAACGCCTTTTGAAGGAAGGATGCCAAACAAAATTCGTTAGGAAAGGCTCTGCCTTGAAGTTTTTTGACCTTTCCATGAATCAGTGTCAACTTTATCCCAGATTTGCACCGACCATGGAATGGGACATCGCAGCGGGACAAGCGATCCTTGAAGGGATGGGCGGTGGAGTCTTTGATGTGGACAGCAAACAGCCCTTACGCTACAATAAAGAAAATTTATTTAACCCGCATTTTATAGCCGTTTCCGATGTAAATTTATCGGTATGGATTTGAAGAGCTTACTCTTGGCGATTTATGCCGTCCCGCTAACGATGCTTTCGCAAATCGTTCAATTCAACCAAAACATCCATCAGCCAGGCACGCTAGATATCCTAAATTTTGGCTATAATAAAACCCTTCCTTCCACAAAGAAAGGATTTCTCCCTCGGCTTGACGAAACCTATGTAGCACAATATACCGATAGTAATCAGGCGTTCATCGCGGCAACTCCGCTGTGCGTATTCAGTGTTGGAAAGGAAAACGAAGAATCAGAAATACGATATCAAAATTCTCGGGGGTTGTTGGTAATTGGCGGTTATGGGGGATTTACCTGCCATGCGTTTTTAGTAGAAAACCAAGCAGTTTTTAATGCCTTTCAGCGAGAATTTATAACGCAACATGGAGAATTTTATCCAACCGCAACAGGATACAACCAACAAAATGGAATGGTCCCGGGCATGGGGCGCACCAAGCCTTTTCAGGAAAATGGATTTGATTTTGCATACAGCCAAGGAGGGTTTGAATGGAAAATGTCTAAAACAATCAGCCTATTTGGAGGAAATCAATCCCTAGATTTTAGCCCCGGTCTCCGCTCTGTCTTTTGGTCGCAACACAACCAAGCCCTTATGGCGGGTGGAACAATTCGCCTTGGAAAATATCTTACATATATGGTTACACGGGCTCGTTTATTCGATTTAATTAGAAAGCCGGTTTATGCCAACGTTGAAAGTCCTTATTACAAAAAGAACTTCGCTTTCAGTGCCCTGTTTTTACGCCTAAAAAACCATCGATTGGGATTGATCCATCAATCCATATGGCAAGCGGGAGATTCATTAAAAGAAGCAGCCGTTCACCCCTTGTATTGGGTGCCAATTCCTGGGTTCAACCGAATCCCCAAACAAGCAGTCTCCTTGCCTCAAATTGGCATTAATTATGCCTGGAGTCTGCACGCAAGTACGATGTTATACGCGGAATTATTTACCCGGGGGTTTATTCCAAGCGCATGGGCCTCACAGCTGGGAATCAAATATTACTCCTCGCTCACCCAACACCTAACATTCAGTTCCTCCCTAGCTTGGCTACAAACGGGAACGGAATTCTACGGGACTCATTATGCGCAAAACTTTACCCATCAAAACCTACCGCTAGGCACCTTGTTAGGAAATGGTGCACGAGAACTAATCTTTTCTGGACGTTTTAGTTACAACCGTTGGTTTATGGATTACTTATTTCAATTCAGCACGTTAAAAAACAGCCCTCAACCCCTCTTCATTCAAACCTACATTCGGCCTGACCAAGTGATGCAACATCGCTTAGAAATTGGGTTTATGGCCTCTCGGAGCATGCAGCTTGAAGTATTTATAGGGGCAAATCGCCGTGAAGCGAGAGGGTTCAAAGATTGTAATGCACTTAACTTCGGTTTAAGAACCGCTATATTTAAACCGAACCATGTGTACTAAGTGCGTCTTATTTCTGGGTTTTCTCTTATTTTTCATAAATGCTTGGACGCAACGCTTAGAATTATTGGGGCAGATGAATTTGTTCGACACCGTTCAACTAAATCAACGCAGCCCTATTTTACCGAGACTAAACACACAACATTCCATCCCTGAGCCCAGAATTATCCCAGTTATTGATCTTGGGTTGAGGTATAACCCCTCCATTAGTGGAAAAGCAAGCACAGGATTCCTGTGGGACATACAGCGCAGCAAATGGTTTCTGCGAGCGGGAGGAGGTCTAGGAATAAACACCGTGCTCCCCGCCGGCTTTGCTCAAAATAGTATATTTCTCACAAACAACAATGCCGTAGCCCTCAATGTGCGGCCTATTATTCGACTTGGAATCACCCCTTCTCCCTATTTTAGTGCACAGCTTGGATTTGATCAGAATTTTTATGGCGACGGTTATCGTTCTCTGTTTCTATCCGATGTGGGGCAACCCTATCCATTCACTTCTCTTCGATTTAATTTGGGTCCCGTTACTTATCAGGCAATGGGTATGTATTTGAACTCCGTTGGTGAGCAACATAAATATGGAATGAATCACTATTTACATCTAAGGCTTGGGAAACACATTCGATTAGCGCTGTTTGAGGCGGTTATCTTCAACAGTGGCGATGCCTTAAGTAATCGTTCTTTTGATCCCTCCTATTTAAATCCATTTATGATTATTCGGCCCACAGAATATTCCACGGGTTCTGGCGACAATGTGCTTCTTGGAGGAGAGTTTTCTGTCTATGTGAAGAAAAGTACATGGTATGGTCAGTTGATTGTAGACGATCTTTTGATGAAAGCCTTACTCAATCGCGAAAAATACTGGGGAAATAAGCTCGGGGGACAAGTCGGATGGAAATATTTAACCAAAAAAAATAACCGAAATATTCATCTTCGAACTGAATTTAATTGGGTTCGTCCCTATACCTATTCCCATATCGGAAACCCACTGAGTTATACCCTTAACCAGCAGATGCTCGCTCACCCGAAAGGCGCAAATTTTTGGGAAATATTTTCTCGAATTGACTTCATTTCTAAACGTTGGGGCTGCATGGCTGAACTTGCCGTAGGGCAAAAAGGAATCGGTGCGGCTTATGGTGGTGATGTGTTAGCTCCGTATACGCTTAGGCCTGAAGATTACAACGTTTCCTTATTACAGGGCGTAAAAACAACCCAAATTAATGTTAGAATTCAAGGAATTCGCATGTTAACAACATGGTACAACACCCAACTTTTTTTGGAGGTCTTAGGAACTTACGCTGGGGGAAGCGCCACCGGTCGTTTCCAATGTTCGCCAATCATAGGAATTCGTTCGGCCATCTGGAATGACTATCGGTTTTAATCAAAAAAGCCCGGTTTCCCGGGCTTCCAAATAAAATAACTTAAAGTCCTATAATCTGACGCAACTCTACTTCTGTTGAACTTCGTTGTCGTCCATGTTGGTCCAGAAATGTTCTACTCACGAGGCGGCCATGAATGGCAACCTTCTTTCCTACTTCCGCGTGATCCTGAACAAACGACGCCATGTTGCCCCAGGCAAATACGCGGTGCCAATCTAATCTGGCGGCATACTTTCCATCGTTTTTGCGGTACATTTTTGGCGTTGTGACTAAAAACCGAGCTATCTTACTTCCATCGTCAAAGCGTTTAACCGAAGGTGGTTTTGAAATACTTCCAATTAACGTTACATAATTATTCATGGTGATATATATAAAGGGGATTGGTTGCCGAATTCATGTGCGCCGCATCCGCTCCCTCGTTGGTTTAAATAATAACTAAATCGTTGATTTCTATTTCTGTTATTTTAATGATCCTTCCTTTCCATCGGGTATACCGATTTACTAATCGTCCTTCAATGGCCACATGCAAGTTAGGTTGCCCATAGGTGCATATTACCTGATGCCATTTGCCCCACGCAAATACATCATGTGTTTCGCGACGTGTTTTGGGGGTTCCTTGAGCAGTAACAATCGTGTTACTGGTAATCAACCTAAATCTTGCATGTTTCTGACCCTTGTTTGTTTCAACTTCGGTTGGATGATTCTCTATGGTTCCAATCAATGAAACAAAATTCATTCCTTATGCTTTTACTTCCCCAGAAGGTTTGTTTAATAACATAAAGTCATTCCCTTCAATCACGGTAGAATAACGTTTCTCTCCTTGGTTGGTCTCATAAGATTGATAGGATATTTTACCCTCCAGAAGGATTTCCTGGCCTTTCTCAAGTAGCTTTTCTACGCGATCGGCCACCTTACCCCAAACGGTAACATTGTGCCACTGTACATCTTCTTGCCATTCGCCGTTCTTATCCTTATATCGATCGTTAGTCGCTAATGAAAACCGCGCAAGTTTACGTCCGGTGTCAAACGTCATGATTTCTGGCTTAACTCCAAGCCTTCCTATCAAATTCACTTTATTCTTTAAATTGTTCATGTGTATGTGTTTTAATTACGTTAAATGTGGGTGTTAACCCGTTTCCTTTGCAAAGGTTGGGGCATTAACGGCCGGTGTTCGGTATTTATTCGTTTACTTTCGAATGTCAGTCGTTTGTTGTCGGATAATTCAAGGTAAAAAAGGCGGTGGTTTGTCAAATTCCTTTATTTTTACACGCATAAATTAAATGGCATGTACGAAAATATTCTCTTTGAAAAAGTTGGAAAAATTGGTTGGATTACCATAAATAGGCCTGCTTTTTTAAACGCACTAAACAAAAAAACCATTTCAGAATTAAATCATGTACTGGATGCGATCTCTTTGGATGACGAAATTGGCGTAGTCTGTTTAACGGGTGCTGGAGAGAAGGCGTTTGTCGCCGGTGCGGATATTAAAGAATTTGCAAGCTATACGGTTGCTCAAGGCGGGGAATTGGCGGCCACCGGACAGGAAGCGTTGTTTAATGTATTAGAACATATGAGTAAACCAACCATTGCTGTAATCAATGGATTCGCGCTTGGTGGCGGATTAGAGTTAGCCATGGCATGTCATATTCGGATCGCATCATCCAATGCGCGCATGGGCTTACCAGAAGTTTCGTTAGGCGTAATTCCCGGTTATGGCGGCACACAGCGCCTTCCTCTGCTGATCGGAAGAGGAAGGGCGAATCAACTTATTTTTACCGGAGAAATGATCTCTGCAGAGCAAGCTTCCCAATGGGGACTCGTTAATACTGTGGTTGAACAGGCGGCGTTAAAAGATGAAGCAAATGCGTTAGCGCATAAAATCCTAAAAAACTCTCCCAACGCAATTGCTACAGCGATTAAGGCCGTTAACGCTGGATTCCAAACACAACATGGCTTGAATACAGAAATTGAACTTTTCGCGAGTTGTTTCGGTACCAAAGACTTCCAAATTGGAACAGATGCGTTCTTAACTAAACAAAAAGCAAACTTTAGGGATTAATGAGCGCTCCCCTAACAAAGTTATTAGGTCAAACCGCAATGTATGGCCTGCCGAGTATTGTTGGGAGGTTGTTGAATTATTTATTGGTTCCACTGTATACGGCTATTTTTGCAAACCCAGCCGACTATGGAGTGCTTTCTGATTTATACGCCTATGTTGCGTTTTTAATCGTATTGCTGCCTTTAGGCATGGAAACGGCATATTTTCGATTTATACAACAACACGAGGATCCGGATCGGGTGTTCAATAGCAGTTTTATTCCCGTTGTTTTCGTTAATGCCGCATTTTTTCTCATCCTGTATACGACCAATCCTTGGATTGCAAAATGGATGCTTTACCGGGAGCACACCGAATATATTATTCTTATTGGTAGTATTGTTTGTATCGATGCAATTGCATCCCTTCCTTTGGCAAAATTACGTGCTGAAAACCGGGCTAAGCGCTTTGTGATTATTCAAACATCATCGATTCTACTGAATATTCTACTGAATCTAATCTTTCTATTAGCATACTTCAATCCAAGTCGACCCGAAGAAGGAATCCTGTTTATTTTAATTGCAAATTTATTGGCCTCGGGCCTAAAGCTCGTCCTGGTTTATGATATTATTTCACGGGTAAAATTAATGCTTGATTGGGTGCTCATTAAACAAATGTTGCTGTATTCTTGGCCCCTAGTTATTGCGGGCTTTGCCGGGATTATCAATGAAACGCTTGATCGCGTATTATTAAAACAAATTCTGTATAACCCTGACATTCCAAATTCCCTTGAACAGGCAACCGCTCAAGTTGGTATCTATAGTGCATGCTATAAATTAGCTATGCTTGTAACTATTTTTCTACAAGCTTATCGCTATGCCGCCGAACCCTTTTTCTTTGCTCAGCTCAAAAATCAGGATAGAAATGTAGTGTTCGTTCGAACAATGAATGTTTTTATTGCCCTCGTATGTCTTGCTTTTTTGTTTGTTTCAATAAACCTTGGAGTTTTTAAATTCTTCATTCGTAAAGAGGCGTATTATGTTGGACTGAGCGTTGTTCCCATTTTACTGCTCGCCAATGTTTGTTTGGGAATTTATTATAATCAAAGTGTCTGGTATAAACTTTCTAATCAGACCAAGTTTGGTGCCTACATTGCACTCATCGGAGCTGGTATTACGATTTTGGTTAATGTGCTTTTTATCCCTATGTATGGGTATATGGCAAGTGCTTGGGCTACGTTATTGGCGTACATGGCACAAATGATCATCTCGTTTTATTTGGGTAAAAAATACTATCCAATTCCATATGACGTGCGTAAATTTTACGTGTACATAGGTGGCGCAATTGGGATCTATTGTCTTTTTAGCTTGCTTAGAATGTGGATGAATGTACCCTTAAAAGGATTCAACGGATTGCTTTTACTGCTTGGAAATTTAATGATTCTGGGATTTATTTACATGGTTTACCGAAACGAGCGGGCATTATTTCGCGTTAAGAAACCTTAAAACGATCTTGTATCTGTGCTACTGCGCTTCGATCGTTACCCACCGAGTAAAATCCATCATAAATAATTACCGGACGCCTTAAAAACGTATAATCAGAAAGCAATAAGGCCTTGTAATCTTCATCGCATGTAATGCTTGATTTTACATCCGCATAACGCCTTGCTTTTTTTGAAAACACGGCTTCATACGACCCATATTGTGTTTTTAACTCTTCCAATACCTCGGCGGGAATCGGATGCTGCTTAATGTCAACAATAACAATGTCTTCAGGCCAAGTAACCGAATCAAGGATTCGCTTACAGGTTGAACAGGTACTTAATTGGTAAACGCGCTTCACTTGCAATATTCATCATACGCCGCCTTTAGATTTTCTGAAATCATATCGGCCGTTGCACCTTCAATGTGATGACGCTCTAAAAAATGTACTAATGCACCATTATGAAACACCGCAATTGCAGGAGAAGATGGGGGATAAGGTAAAAAATACTTTCGTGCTTGGTTTGTTGCCTCCGTATCAAATCCAGCAAATACTGTAAACAATTCATTCGGGACAATGCTGTGTTCCAGGGACTTTTTTACCCCGGGACGCATATTTCCTGCGGCACATCCACAAACAGAATTTACGACCATAAGCATCGTTCCTGTTGAATTCGAAACGGCCTGATCAACCGCTTCAGCAGTAGTTAATTCATTAAACCCAACATTCGTTAGGTCGTTTTTCATGGGTTGTACTATTTCTATTGGATACATGATTGATGTTTTTTTGACAAAGATACTTAGTATTTTGATAAGAGTAGAATACTATTTAATGACAACCACCTTGCCTACTTTTCGAGAAGTTCCTTCATTGGTTGCGGTCCAGATTAAATAAACGCCGCTTTCCACGTTTGATCCATCGACGCGCTTCCCGTCCCAGGTTGCGGTTCCACCGTTAGAGGTGGTCTTGAAAATTAAGTTTCCGGCTACATCTGTCACTTTAACATCGGAATCATAACGTATGCCTTGAATGGTAATTAACCCTTCGTACCCGGGTCTTACTGGGTTGGGAAACACCTTCGTTGACGAATAATCTGCGTCGTCTTGCGAGGCGTCAGAACGATACGAAATTAATCCCATATCGGTAATAATGAACAACTCGCCCGTTTCCTGATTCATTTTAAGGTCGTAAATGTTATTGGAAATCAACTCAGAATTCTCCTTGGTAAATTGCTGTATTATTTCTGAACCATCCGATGATAACAATACCAATCCCGCGCCGTTTGTCGCCATCCATTTTCGATTTCCTCCATCCACTTCAATGTCTGTAATGTGCGTTGATCCCAGTACATATTCTACATTTCCTTCAAAGCGAACTTTGATGCGTTGGGCATTATAGTCTCCTGGATTTGCGGTAAAAGACCTCGTTGTGCTGTATAACACCGCGAATCCCGCATCCGTGCCAATCCATAGTTCTCCGTCTAAATCTACCGCTAAGGCGGTCACATTGTCGGAAGGGAGGGCTCCGCTGTAATCTCCACTGGTTAGATTGATATACAAATCATCCCCGGTATTGTCAATGGTTTCGGCATGCATATATCCAAACAACCCATTGGTCTCCGTTGCAAACCAAAGGTTTTGGTCTTTATCAATCACCATTCGGGTGGTATACTTATTTCGGGCAGCAGCACCGCAGTCAAAGGCTTGCCAAGTGTTGTCTGTTCGTTTAACCACCAGCGGACGGTCGGACCAACCATTCAACACCCAAAGGTTGCCTCTGGTATCATAGCACACATCGGAGGCTAAGCTCCATCCGTTTCCGGCTAAACTTAATTGAATCGGGCTGTTTGTTTGATCATATACCGTACATGAATTATCCGTCGTATTGATAATGGAAAGGGGGAAGGCAGAATATGTAGATACCGCAACCTCCTCTGGTTTTTTAGGATTTACCGCAATGTCAATGAAATCATGAATGTCTATTCCTTGCCATTGGGATAAGGTGGTATTGTCGTTATACGACCAATTTTCGTCTTGAAATAAATAATAGCCATGGCGCAAAAACCCTGGACTTTTGAATTCGAGTCGACCGCTGGCAATTGCCAACTTACCCTTATTCCAATCCATTGCGAAAAAATCATTCCTCGGTGGTCCTGGATAACTTACCTTTTCGAAGGAGTACCCTCCAATGATTCGGATCGGACCTGTGAATTCATCTGCAATCCATTTTTCTCCATTTTCAAGCACGACCATTTGATTTGGACGGAAAAATATCCCCAAATAAAACGCTAAAGCAGATTCCACCAATAATCCCCCGCTATCATAGGTCAATAAGGCGCCGTCTGCCAACACATCTAATTGATTCCGGTGTTGCGTAAGATTGATAATTTCTAACCCCACCGAATAATAGTCAAAATACACGTACTCTGTCGGGAGTAATTTTAAAAGGGTATCATTGCCGTAGGCAGCAGATTTTTGTAGCACAAACACATCCTCATTCACCTTTTCAATGGCTGCATATGAAGCATTAACAACGGGAGGGACTCTAGGGTCTATATTCCACCCTTGAACAGAAGGCAACAGTACATTTCCAATGCTTCCTGTGAGCAGTTTGGTTGGGCTGAGCGCTAAAATCTGTTGATCTTTTACCGTTAAATCAACAATGGCCTCCATTCCATTGGTTGGGTAATAGGTATCCTTTATTTCATTTTTCAATGGATTTACCAATACTACTCCAAAATCTGTAGCCACATATATGGTGTTTCCGTAGCGATAAAAACGATTGATTGTTTTACTACCAGAAATCGATGCTAACTTGATGGCGGGGATGTTAATCACTCGATCCCCTGAAAGCTTATCAATATTTCCGTTTTTGTAGCCAATGTATAGTTCATGATCTATGCTGTCGTAATATACACTGGAAAGCAGAATATCCGAAAGTCCGTTCATTTTATTCAGAAGCGTTTTTTCCTTCGAGTCAAGGTGATACTTCATCAAGCCATTTTCATAGGCAGTATAAACAAAATCGTCATCTTTAGCGATGTCTATTGCCCTCATTGTGGCCGTGTGTAAACGCCACATACCCGTTTCAATTTGTGCGGACACACAAAAAGAACCAAACAGCAGTGCGTAAAACAAAAAGAGCCTAATCATGGGCATGCAACGTATTTTAAACAAATTTATTCCCATTTAATTAAATTCCTCGTTCTTTTAACATTATTATGATTCAAATTCCTTTTAATTTCGAGCCATATATGAATCGATCCCATCAACCGCTATACGCAATTAGTGTTTTTTTGTTTCTTTTACCAAGCATCGTCCTGGTATTAACGCATGCCGCTTGGTTTTTGGGAATAGAACTTAGTGGTTGGATTTTTATAATCAGTTTAGCAATAAGTGCCGGCATTATTGTTCTTTTTGAAAAACAAGCCCTATGGGCTAATATCACAGGCTTGTCGGTTGCCTTGATTCTTGTGTGGGGCAGCATCTATATTTCCGGTTTATTCTTCGACTGCTCATTCGATGGACAATGGTATCATCAAGATGCCGTCATATTAATGTCTGAAGGATGGAATCCCATTTGGGATAATTTAATTGCCGACGTGGATGTTTCTGGATTAAATGCGAACTACGTAAATCATTATCCAAAGGCTTCTTGGGCCATTCAAGCGGTCTTGTTCCGGCTTACTGGAAATATTGAATCAGGAAAGTCAATACAGTTTTTTTATTGGTTGTCCTTTATGGGTCTTCTAACACATTTTTTCAGAGCCCATTTATCGTTTTCTTGGATAAAAACAGTCCTTTTGGTCTTAGTTGTTTCAACAAGCACCGTCAGCCTTGGACAAGTACACAGCTTTTACGTAGACGGACTCTTGTATAGTTTGATTGGTATTTTCTGTCTTTTTTTAATAGACTTTATTTACTTCAAAAAGCCTAAGGGATGGCTTTTAATTGGTGCATTCCTCGTGTTAGTAAACATTAAGTTTACGGGCTTGGTTTACGGCGTGGTATTGATGTTTGGGGCGACTATCTGGGTGTTTGCTCAACAAAGATCGCTGCTTAAAAAGAGCCTGGCTCGATTTTCCCTTGCCGTGGTCATTGGCGTTGGTATTATTGGGTATCCAACTTACGTACGAAACACCGTTTCTAAGGGGCATCCCTTATTTCCGATTATGGGTAAAAAGAATGAGGGGAAAATGATTGCTGAAGTTCAATACCCCCTCGATTTCTTTAAAAAAAATCGGTTTCAGAAATTTTTCGCAGCGCATGGGTCTATTCCGATATATACCGATCATGAACATGGGTCTGTGCGGAAACCGTTGTTTAATACCCGCTTGATTCAAGGTTCTATTCCATATTTTAAGAACCATCAACCCGTAACTATGAGTCCTTTCGGGCCTTTCGAAGGGGAACTGTGGGTGTTATTTATCCCGATATTGCTCTTGTTTTTTATTCGTAAACAACCCCTGGAACTATACGTTTTGTTGGGGGTTCTTTTAGGTTCTTTATTGATACAACCCGAGTTTTGGAATTTGCGATATGCTCCTCAGTTGCTGCTTTTACTCGCTGTCTTTGTAGCTGCCTCCATGAAACACAAAAGCAGTTGGGTGAGCAGTTACGCTTTGTTTTTTTCCTTTTTATTTATAATTAATTCCGTTCTTGCTGTTGGTCAAAATTGGCGCTGGGTTTTTGAAAACAACCGGGAATTAAGAAAGCAATTGGAACCAATGCAAAATTCTTCCGTTAAGGTACAAGCGGGGTGGATGAAGTCGTTTGAGTTGAAGCTAAAAACGAACCACATTACTCCAATCTATACCCTTGACACAAATGCCGTATATGAACCGTTTTTGGGAGATGCGTTTAGTGGATGGAAATATATGAAAGAAAACAAATGAAAACAGTATTAGATTTACTTAGGGTTAAAAGTTGGATCAAAAATGGTTTTTTGTTTTTGCCTGCCATCTTTTCGCTTAAGCTTATGGAGCTTGGGTTTATGTCTTCCTTGTTGCTAGGCGTACTTGTGTTTTCGCTCGTAAGTTCCTTTGTTTATGTGACGAATGATATCAAAGATGCCGATAGAGATGCCCTACATCCTCGAAAAAAAAACCGTCCGATTGCTGCGGGAAAAATTTCTAAAAAACTTGCCTTAATGATTGGTTTTGGCATACTCCTTACCGCCTACTTAATTATGTTTATAGCGCGATTACCCATAGGGTTTTTAGCGATTGTTAGCACGTATCTACTCTTGAATATCCTTTATTCTCTTGGCCTGAAAACGCTTCCTTTATTAGAGCTTTTTATTGTAGCCATCAACTTTGTGCTTCGTGTGCTGGCGGGATGCGCGATTATTCTAGTTTCTCCATCTCACTGGATTTTAGTGGTCACATTTTTCCTAGCCTTTCTCATGGTTGTGGTAAAAAGAAAAACGGAAATCATGCAATTAGACGGGGATGCCATTAAACACCGGGCCGTATTATCGGCCTATAGCGTTGGTTTTTTAAATACCCTCACATACATTGCGGCTACCATAACGATTACCGCATATTTGTTATACTCCATAGACCAAAATGTTGTGAAAGCCTTAGGTACAGATTGGTTAATGTACAGCTCCTTATTTGTGTTGATGGGGGTAATTCGTTTTATTCAAATTAGCGAAATGGGGTTGTATGAAGGAGAGGGTGACCCAACGACTTTATTATTTAAAGATCGATTTTTACAAGGAACCGTCTGCTGTTGGATTTTGTACTTAATCGGGATCATCTATGTCTGAACATTCCCAGAAGCTTGCGCTGTTTGATTTTGACGGAACCCTCTATAAATACGACAGTATTCTTTCTTTTTGTTTGTTCTACTATCAAAAAAAACCATGGCGAGTGTGGCGGGTAGTTATCCAAGTGTTTTCTTGGGTTTTTTGGAAGTTAGGCCTGGGTGATACCCGGGAATTTAAAGCCCGATTCATTTGTTTTATCGCTAAAGATTCTGCAGGAGAAATCGAACGTATAGCAACAGAATTTTGGAACAAGAGTTCTTCATTTACTCCAAAACTGTTAACTGAATTACAAACCTGTCAGGCGAACAAGGTCCTTCCGGTAGTTGTTTCGGCTTCGCCGGATCTTTTTATTCTTCCTGCATGTCAAAACCTGGGGATTAAACACGTTATTGCAACCTCTTTGCACGTTACCGAAAAGGGGTATTCATTGGGGACAAACTGCAGGGGTGAGGAAAAAATAAAACGCCTGCGCGATGTTTTTCCAACGCACACTATACAAGTTGCGTATTCAGACAACTCCGATGATTTTGCCTTATTGCAATTAGCAGAACACGGATATCTTGTTAAAAATGGTACCCTTATTGCCGTTCATTGAGGCCATGCGCCTCCATAAACAGATATGTTGCATCTCGGTTTAACTGTTCCTCAAGACCGATGTGATTACGCGCTGCTTTCCTCGTTAATTCTTCCATCCAAGAAGGATTGGCGCGCATTTCACGTATAATTCGTTCCTCCTCTGACTTTTGAATGATTCGCAACAACTCAAGACTTGATTTGGTTGATCTTTCTTCGAGGTCATTTATATAAATCCAGGTCTCTGAACCGCTTCTTACCTCGGGATAAGCACTCAAGTCGTTCGGTTTATAACCAAATATAGAAAGGGTATCTATGTTTTCAACGTGTACCGCAAGTTTTACCAACTTGTTGTTCTTATTAAAATATAGGACTGGAGAGCTGTTTTTAGTAAAATTAAACACCCGCTGTGTTCGGGCAATAAATATCTGTGGGTCGGGATTGTACCATGATGGATGATGGTCAAGCGCCCATTTCGCAAGAGGCATGTGTTGGAGGTTAGACCAATCAAAACGGTTATAAGGTAGATGTACACTCCATAAAATTCCTTGGGAAATTAAGGCCGAAACAAGCAGTGGAACCCGAACCCGCATTGAAAAATCACGCATTAAATGAAACACATGAAAAAGCAAGGGTACACCCATCCATACCGCATACCGATTAACGATGGCCATTCCATGATTCCAATTGTTCATAGCAGAAACCAATAAAGTCATTGACATTAAAACAAGCGGCATCAAATCCCAACATTCCGCTTTACGCGTTTTGATGATTTTAACCCATCGTTGCACTAACAACGCCATATATAACAGCAGAAATAATCCTACACTTAAAATCATTCCTTGATTCAAATCTAGGTAAAACCCTATTATTCGATTCAACGTAATGTTTTCCACGGCAAGAAATCCCGCATCCTTAATCAAGCTGGTGGTACCAAATAACCCATAAAAATAGAGGGATGGAATACATATAATCAACCCATAAAGTCCATAAAGCAATAAGGGTTTAATGGCGTATCGCTGTTTATTCCATACGTATACATACATCCAAAGCAAAAGAAATACCAAGGGTTGGTTCTGCAGGGTCGCTAAGGCACATATAAGTAATGCAAGGTGAAATCGTTCTTGATTGAGAAAAATAAAACTCGCCATTAATAAAACAACCGTTGTTAGTTCAGGATGCGTCCAAGTATTATAATAAAACGCGGCACTGAAAAACGCGGCTAAAAACAGCAATACCTCATCAAAAACAAGCTCTATACGAAGGAATAGAATTAATGTCAATAGCATTATCCAACAAGCAAGATTGGTATACTTAAAGGCATGTATGGGATGCACATTTAACAAGTCGCTTATGCCCCGAGCAGGAACGTTCAACAAGGAATAAAACACAAAATGATACCCGTAAACGTTCCCTTTCTGGTTCTGATAGAACCCCCCGAATTCTTTTCGAACCTTCGTGTTAACCGGAGCTTGAGATTCTTTTAAAAAGCGTTCAACCTCATCAAACGCCGCAGCCTTATAATTCGATTGCCATGTTTGATGCGCCACAAAATCAGCTTTAAATGAATTAAAATCTGCAAGCTTAATGGTTGGTGTACCGTGATTATACCATGCCTCTGTGGTTAAAATATACTCGATTCCATCCCCGGTAGCATAGGGTTCTGAGTTCAAGAAATATCGAAACAAACCCAGTGTAAAAAGCAACACTACAACACCTTTAATAACCCAACCTGGCCACTTATTGAACATATAAATAAAAGAGAAGTATTAATAAATATCGAGCAAACTTACCGATAAAGATAAAAAAGAAGGTTGGCTTCCACGCTGTTTTGAAAAACCCTAAGGCTACAGCGATTACATCACCAACAAAGGGTAACCAAGTCCCAAGGGCTAACCAAACCCCATAGCGCTTAACCCTATCCTCCCAGCGTAAAATTTGATCTTGTGAGACGCGAATTTTGGCTAGCCATTCGGGTTTCCCCAAATAACCAATCCCATAATTCAAATAACCCCCTAGGGTATTTCCTGCACTTGCAATACACAAACAAAGCCAGGGGTTAAATGAAAACAGCATGGCAACGAACAAGGCTTCTGAAGCCACGGGAAGTATAGTTGCCGCCAGAAAAGAAGCAATAAACAAACCAATATATCCCCATTCAATCCAATCCATAAAAAAAGGCCGGATAACCGGCCTTAATTAGATGTGCTTATGTACTATTTTTTGGTGAATTTGCGAGTAGCAAATCCATCATTTGTTGTAATCTTCACCGTATACAAGCCTGCAGATAAATCATTAATCGACACCTGCTCAACCGATATGCCATTGGCAGCATTGAACGATGTTTCTTTTACCTTACTTCCTGCTGCATTATAAATTGCTATTACACCTGTAGTTGCGTTGTTAATTTCCATTTTTACGTTCAACACCTCATTCGCTGGATTTGGATAAACCAAGGTAGCAATGCTTGCTGTTTCTTCGTTAATACCGATGGTTGGGTCGAAATTCAATCTTACCCAAGGAGTACCTGTTTGATAATACCATGTATTGTCGAAATAATCAAAGAAGAAGCAAGTTTGAGGTTCAGATGAACCCGCGTTAACCACCCTCAAGCCTTGACTATATGCCCCCATAACCGCTAAATAAGTGGTGTTTGGAAGCATATTTACCGGAACATTCAACATGAGCATTTTATTTACGTTCAAATCTGCAGCGGTTACGATGTATGGATCTGATTCAGATTCAAAAACAAAGTCTCCTGTCGTGGCATCAACAGAATACAATTTCACAAAAACCTCAGTCCCTACCGTAGTACCGCTTGCACCACCTAACATTCTAACGTCAATTCCTTTTAAGGTTTGAGCGGTCCAAATGTCAAATAAGTTACCTGATTCAAAACCATCTGCTCCGTTTGACGTGGAACCTGCTGGGGTTCCATTATCGCGGGCATAAATATAATTGGTAACACTAAATGCGGTATTCGCGATTGCGTTATTCGCAGGAACATCATCTGTTGAGTCTGCCGTTAATGCATGAACTACCGTGTAATTACCGATTGCCGCTGGAGTAAATGAATTGGCTACCGTTAGGGTAGCAGTATCTAAAGAATTAATCGTGGTTGAAGGGCTTGAAGAAGTAAATGCACCACCATTCACGTTGATACTATATTCTACGCCTGTTTGATTATTTATACCGCCGTTGAATGCAGCAATTTCGAAATCAATAGGTGCAGTTTGGGTCGTTGGAATTTGATAATATGGAAGACCGGCTGTTCCCCAATATTTTGACGTTATACTCAGGTCGTTTGTTGGATTAGTCACAATCTTAACGTTGTCAATATACCAACCATAGGTAATCCAAACATTCGCATTTGCTGCTTGAGCCGGGAAATTCGTAGTCCAACTAAAACGAATCCAAACGTTTCCTGGATTCGCAGGTAATATGGTTGCTAGATTTATGGTTTTAAGATCCGGATTTGTGAAAGGCGCACCCCCAGAAGCAGAAAGTACTGGTTTATCTAAATTGTTTCCAACGGAGAAAAACGTAGTACCGTCTGTACTAATTTGAATGTCTTGAAGGTCATTGAATCGGGCACCAAATTGCTCAAACTCTAAGCTCACTTGGTTCGTTCCACCGAGCGCTGCAATGTTGATTGGGTTTGCTGTTGTTAGGTTATAGGTAACGGCTAGGGCTTGCGTTCCTGGGGTTTGTGTTGGGTCACCGTTCACTAATTCCGCATAGTTTCCGCCACCAGTGGATGTGATTCCGTTAGCTGACCACCAACCATCAGAGGTGTTATTGATGTTCCAACCAAAGTCAATTCCAGCCTGACCACTGTTGTCCACTGTCCAGTTAGCTGCGTTATCGAAATTATCAGACCATAAGGTTACACCAAGGGACTTCGTATTTGCTGCAGGTTTAGCTGTAATTGCATGCGCTGAAGGAACTAAGGCATTCGCTGTTGGGACAAGCGGCTTCTTCTGTGCATAGGCCATTGAGCCAAGCGCCACTAAAGAAAAGAGTAAAGATTTTTTCATGGGTTAATTTTATTTAGGTATGGTAAAAATAAGGCAAAAAATTATATTATCCTTTTCTTTCTTTTAGAAAGGGAATTGATTTTCTAAGATCCTGCAGTTGAGCACTTGAAATCGTTTTTAGAATTAGGACAGCATCGTTTACCCTCGGAGGTTCAATATAGGTGCCATCGGGGGCAATTAAACACGAATGCCCCTCATATGCAATTTGATTTCCATCGATACCAACCCGATTCACGGCAGCAACATAGCATTGATTCTCTATGGCTCTAGCAACCAACAATGAATCCCAGTGAGCAATTCTTCGACTGGGCCAATTCGCAACATATACGAGCAAATCATACCGTGGATTGCCGGCTATAACTTGGTTTCTGGCTCCTTCGGGGAAACGAAGGTCAAAACAAATTTGAAGGTTAATGTTCCAACCCTTAAATGAAACAATGGTTTGACTGTTTCCCGATTCGAACACTGCGTCTTCACCAGCAAAGGCGAATAAATGTTGTTTATCGTAGTGCGCAAGTATCGTTCCTTCTGAAATAAAAACGCCTCGATTATAGAATTTCCCCTCAGATTTAATGAGTAAAGAAGTATAAAACGCGGTGTTATATCGGTAAGATTGTTCTTTTAACCAAGAAATAGACGCTGAGTTATCCCATTCCTCCGCATGTTCCTCGGCGTTCATGCTAAATCCCGTAAAAGCCATTTCGGGAATTAATATGATGTCCGCTCCGGATTGTTTTGTAAGTGCGGATTCAATCCTGTTCTTGTTTTCCGTTGGGTTTTGCCACGCTTGGTCCAATTGAAGCAAGCCAATTACTAAATCTTGCATAGTTTTTCTAGGGCATTGGTGAGCGTATCGTGATCCTTAGCGAAACACAAACGAATGTGATTGAGGTCTTTCTTCGATTCATAAAATACCGAAAGAGGAATGGCCGCTACGCCGTGTTCCTTAATTAACCACACACAGAAATCCACGTCATTTTCAGTAGAAATCTGACTGTAATCAACCGTTTGAAAATAGGTGCCTTCGCAGGGTAAGCACTTAAACCTGCTCGCGGCTAGCCCTTGTCTAAAAAACCTCATTCGTTCTTCATATTCGGCGCGAATTAATGCGGGATTAAACGTGGGTAAATACTTAGAAATCGCCTCTTGCATAACCGAGTTCACACTAAATACTAAATACTGGTGAACGTTTAATATGCGCTGCATTAAGGGCGCTGGGGCGCTCAAATAACCCATTTTCCACCCGGTAACCTGAAGCGTTTTCCCAAAAGAGGAAACCACTACTGACCGGGTCCTCAACGCCTCAAAAGCTCTGACAGAAATATGTGCGCTTGAATAGGTTAAATACTCATATACCTCATCTGATAATATCGTAAGCTTGGGGAACCTGTTCACCAAGTCAATCAGCTGTAAAAAGTCCGCTTCTGCCCAGACACGACCGCTTGGATTGTGTGGACTATTGATTATCAGCAATCTGGTTCTCTCGTTTACTGCCGAAATAATTGCTTGCCAATCGGGTAAAAAATCTTGCCCAAGTTCCACGTGAATCGATCTGCCTCCTACTAACAATACTGGGGTTTCATAACAATCATAACACGGATCTAATAAAACGACCTCGTCCCCTGCGCAAACCAAGGCTTGTACCGTGGTGAAAATTGCTTGCGTGGCGCCCGCAGTAATTAAAATTTCATCCGTCGTTATTGGGTATCCGTTGTGTTGTTCAGTCCAGTGTTTGATTGCGGTTCTTAATGACAACTGCCCTTGATACGGCGTGTATTGATGTGCTTCCCCTTGTGCCGCCTCAGAGACCGCATCACGCAGCGATTGGTCTATGGGAAAGTTAGGGAATCCTTGGGCTAAATTAATCGCGCCATGGGCATTCGCTAATTGTGTCATTACCGAAAAAATACTTGGCGTAGAAGGGATTGAAAGAGTGGACATTAGTGAGATAAAAAATAGGATAAGTGAATGTCCTTCCCCAATTTAATATCGCTTGAAGTCGGAGTAAGTAAAACCGTAGGTAAAATTGGTTTATTACTCGTGGGGTCGGATAGTGAATTAACTTTCATGGTAGAAATCATAATGGGCAGGGCTGTATTGTTCAAATACACGGTAACCGGATTAGCAAAAGTTCCTGTATGGGTTCCTGAAGCGGGGGTTCCAATAATACTTCCTCTATCTAACGTCGCAAACCATGCGGCAAAATTCGCCGAGGCGGACATCGACATTCCATTAATAAATAAGCTGCACTTACCGGTAAAGGTTCTCTTGTTTTTATTGGTCAAAAGGGGGTCATTTAATACAGTATCCACCGTGCCTTTTGGGCTGTTATAAAAATCCCATTCTTGCGCAATTGCCCCATTGGGATAATACCGCTTCGCTGTGCGTTTAAACCGCCATTTCTGAACTTTTGACAACTGCTCAAAACGGTCGTAATCACTGCGTTTGTACACGTAATTATTGCTGTATTTTGTGCCTTCGGGGACAAGAAAACTCATTACGTATTCTTGTAAAAGAATATACCCTCCCGTATTATTTCTCAAATCTATTGCTAAGGATTCAATGCTATCCGATGCAATGTGTTCGAACACCTCATCCAATCTTTTTTTAAAGGAACCAAGAGAATTCGGCGAGAATGACGAAATACTCAATACCCCTTTCTTCTCAAACCGGGTATAGGAAATTTTTGCATCCTCCCCTAAAAACTCCGAAGCCTTAAGGGCCTTTCTCAAACGCGGACGAACGATCTCTTTAGAGAGTGTGTCTTCATTGTACACGTAATGAACCTGTATTGATTTTTCAAGACTTTGGAGGTTACACAATCCGGTAATCACGTGTGTTGAAAGCTCCTCTTTGGCGTGCTCTGCATAGGCTTCAATGGGAGAAAAATCCAGCGCCCTTTGGTAAAAATACTGCGGAGGTCGTTGATTGAACGCTAACAATTCTGAACCCATTGGGATGCTTGAATTCCACGACTTAACCACAAAATAATTCGCATTGACACGGCAGAGTAAAAACGGAAGATAGTGTCGAGAAAACCTCGAATAAGATAACAACTCCCGAACATTAAAAAAGGTGTGTGAATCCCTGATTTCTAACAGGTAATCGTTTACAATCTGGGTGAACTCCAACAGTGTTTTGTCGGTGGCGCAACGCTGTACAGCCTGTAAAAACGACGAGTCTAGGGCCGGGGCGGTAGTATACCGATAGATATCTGGGTGAATTTCATACAGACGTTCCTTTAACTCTTTCAGGTCTTCAATAAGCGCGGATGAACAAATTTTATCCCGAACAGGATCGGTATTATGCCTAAAAACAAAGGACTTGCAAGATTGAGCAAACCCCGAGGGAAGACATAAAATAAGGCAACAATACCATAAAAAATTTCGCATTGAATACAAAAATAGAAAAGCTACGCATGTAGCCTAGATTACGAACATATTAATTTTCTTTAGTGAGTTTGTCAAACCCCTATATTTTTTAATTTAACAGCCAAAATTATGATGGAGATCTTGATTGTTGGTGGCACGGGGTTTATTGGAAAAGCACTCCAAAAAACACTTGATGGCATTCTTGTGCCGTATAAAGTTCTCAGTAGAACTCAAAAATCTGCCAGACACATTTTTTGGGACCCGGATAAGCATCAATTGGATCATACTTCATTGGGCTCCATTACCCACATTATTAATCTAGCAGGCGCGGGCATTGCAGACCAACGCTGGACGAAACAGAGGAAAGAAGAATTAAAAACTTCTCGCATCGATTCCACCGAATTCCTATACAAAGAGTGCAGTAAACACTGTCCTAAATTAATCGGTTATATCGGGATTTCAGGAGTCAATGCCTTCGGTTTTAAAGAGGACATTTTATACAACGAGTCGCACCCATTCGGGGAGGATTTTTTATCTCAGTTAGTAGCGCAATGGGAACAAGCCCACCGGCTTTTTGAGCAACTGCCCTCATTTAGCATATTCCGTCTCGGAATGGTCTTGTCTAGTGGCGGGGGGGCGTATCGAAAAATTGCGGCACCTATGAAGTTTTACATGGGGGCTGTTCCAGGAAGCGGAAAACAGCTCGTACCTTGGATTCATTTAGACGATGTGATTGGCTTAACGTTGAAGGTCTTGCAAGGGGACGCTCTGGGATTGATTCATGTGGTAAGTGACAATTCAAGCATGCGTGACCTAACAAAAACGATTGCCCAAAAAGAGCGTTCTATTATCCTTATCCCAAACATTCCCGCGCCAATTATTCGTTTAATTTTTGGAGAAATGGGCTTATTACTCACGGAGTCCATTCAAATTGACCACACTAAACTCGCCCAATCTGGGTATAACGTTCGATTTAATAACCTATCCGACTTACTCTATGAAAAAGAAAACTAAGATTTTTGTACTGGACACCTCGGTCTTAATTCACGATCATCACGCCATAATAAATTTCAAACAACATGACGTTGCTATACCCATCACGGTGTTGGAAGAATTAGATAAATTCAAATTGGGAAATGACACCAAGAATTTTTCCGCACGAGAAGTAATTCGCTTTATTGATAAACTCGTGGGAAATGAGCGTCTAAGCAATTGGATTGACATTGAAAAATCCTTAGGAAAATTCAAAATCATCATGGACCAGGATCCGAAAATCCTTAATGCTGAAAAAGTATATGCCTCATCAAAAAACGATCACAAAATCATCAATGCTGCGCTTATTTTACAGGAAGAATTCCCTACACGCAACGTGATTCTTGTTACTAAAGACATTAACCTCCGCATAAAAGCAAAAGCCTTAGGGGTTGCTGCAGAAGATTATGAAACGGGTAAGGTGTATGAGCTAAAAAATGAATTAGCGCCTGACTACATTATTGACCACGTAGATAGCGACTTAATCCGGGAAGTGTTTACCCGAGGAACCTGCGAAGAAAAAGGGGTTCTTGGTGAGCTTAAGCGAACCAATGGCTACTATATATTGAAAAATGGAAAAACATCCTCCTTGGTTTATTACAACCAAACCTCGGGAATGCTTGAGCGTATAGAAAAGGAATTTGTGTACGGGATTAAACCAAAAAATGCAGAACAAGCCTTTGCGTTGCATGCGCTCACGAATCCTGATATTAAGTTGGTTGCGCTACAAGGGGTTGCTGGTACTGGTAAAACCCTACTCGCCCTGGCCGCTGCCTTAGAACAAGAAAAAAAATTCAACCAAATTATTTTAGCTCGGCCCATCGTTCCTTTATCGAATAAAGAAATTGGATTTCTACCGGGAGATGCCAACGATAAGATTAGTCCTTACATGGAGCCCTTGTGGGATAATTTAAAGTTCATAAAAGCGCAGTATGGCGAACATGAAAAAAAGCACAAGGCGATCAGTGAAATGGAAGAAAACAAAAAAATTGTGATTACTCCGCTCGCGTTTATTCGAGGGAGAAGCTTTTCGAACATCATGTTCATCATTGACGAAGCGCAAAATTTAACGCCCCACGAAATTAAAACGATCATTACTCGTGCTGGTGAGAACACTAAAATTGTTTTCACGGGAGATGTGCATCAAATTGACACGCCATACTTAGACGAATACAGCAATGGGCTGGCCTATTTAATTCAGAAAATAAATAATCAACCCTTATTTGCACACGTAAAACTTGAAAAAGGGGAGCGCTCCGAATTAGCAAATCTTGCGAACGACCTGCTGTAATTAACTACAAACCTCCTCGTTTTCTACACGCAAGGTGCGAGCAGGGAACTTTTTCACCATTTGAAGGTCGTGAGTGGCCATTAACACGGCCGTATTCTCTTCTTTAGAAAGAGCCACCAACAAGTGCATGATTTCTTCGGAAGTTTCTTCATCTAAATTACCGGTTGGTTCATCCGCCAAGATAATTTTGGGGTCGTTTAATAAGGCGCGTGCAATGGAAACCCGTTGCTGTTCTCCCCCAGAAAGGGTATGTGGCATTTGATCTGCTTTTTGTTCTATACCCACCAACTGCAATACACTCATGGCGCGTTTATGAATTTCCGCTTTATTGTTCCATCCGGTTGCCTTCAAAACAAAATATAAATTTTGGATTACCGTACGGTCCATTAAGAGCTGGAAATCTTGAAAAACAATGCCTAATTTCCTTCTGAGAAACGGGATTTCTTTGGGTTTTAAGGCCTTTAAATCATACCCAGCAATCATACCTGTTCCTTGGGTAATGGGAAGCTCACCATATAACGTTTTTAATAAGGAGCTTTTTCCACTTCCTGTTTTACCAATTAAATAAACAAACTCGGCCTCTTGAACTGATAAATTTACTTGTTTAAGAATGGTTTTATCTCCTTGAAGGATGTTCACCTCTGATAAATTAATAATTTGTTCCACGTGTGATTTTTTACAAAGATGGTATAGAGAATGAGTTAATTCACGCCACAACAAAATATCTCTTAACAAAAATGCGTGAAAAACTTTTAACCCTTTGCGAATTCAAGCGTTCTGTGCGGTATATTTTTGTTGCATGCGAAAAAGTCTCTTTTTTCTATTCTTTCTATGGGTAGGTATAAGCTCTTGCTTCTATGGGCAAGAATCAATGAACACAAGTTCCATCTATCGAGATTACCATCGGGCTTGTGAATTGTATGAAAAAAGCCAATTCACTGCTGCTCGCATTGAATTTGAAAATTTCATGAATCAACCGCTAGACCGCAACGATCCCTTTGTTATTAAAGCACATTATTACCGAGGCATGGCTGCATTGGCACTTTATAATGACGATGCCATTCCCCTGCTGAGCCAATTCAATGAAACATATCCTGAAAACCTATATAGAAACACCATCCATTTTGAAATCGGGAATTATTTTTTTCAAAAGGAGGACTACCTTGGTGCGCTGCCTTATTATTCCTTGGTAGATGTAGCTGCCTTAGACTCCGCGAATGCTGAAATTTATTTTTTCAAAAAAGGATACAGTTGTTTTATGGAGGGCTTAGAGCAAGAGGCGATGCTTGCCTTCAAAGAAGTAAAAAATTCTACCGGACAATATGGGGCAATCAGCTTATACTATTATGCACACTTGAATTATAAACTTGGGAATTTAAACGAAGCGAAAAACACCTTTCATGCACTAAAGCATATCCCCGAATTCACCACCATCGCCCCTTATTATATCGTTCAAATAAACCATAAACAAGGGCTTTACGACAGTGTAATTGCCTATGCATCTACTGTGCTGGATACGGCTGAATTAGGAAACTATACCGATATTTTACACTTATTGGGGGATGCTCATTTTAAGTTGAATCACTATAAGGAAGCATCAACGTATTTATTAGCCTACGATAAACGTGCAAAAACGACTCGGATAGACGATTATCAACTGGGGTTTGCATTAATGAATTCCGAACAACATGACCAAGCAATAACCTATTTGGAACGCGCAGCAAGGATTGATGATAGCCTTGGGCAAACCGCCATGTACCACATTGCAAATTGTTATTTAAGTGCACAAAAAATGTTGCCCGCTCGAAGTGCGTTTGAACGCGTTTCAACCATGAAATCTAACCCCTTGCTCTCAGAAGATGCCTTGTATCAATTTGCGGTAATATCATTCAAAATTGACATTAACCCCTATGACGAATCCGTGAGGGCCTTTGAAAACTATTTTACAAAATATCCCAATTCTACCCGTAAAGCAGACATTTTTCAATATTTGGTCAATGTCTATGCTTCTACCAGTAATTATGCAAAAGCTTTGGAGTCCCTCAATAAAATCCCCAATAAAGATGCACAACTGAAAAGCGTGTATCAAACCGTAGCCTTTAATTACGGGGTTGACCTGTACCAAAAAAACCTGCTCGATTCTGCTTTTACAGTCTTTGGTTTGGTTGAAAAATACCCCAATGAACCAGAAATTATGGCGAAAGCAAAATATTGGAGGGGAGATGTTTATTTTAAACAAGCAAAATATAAAGAGGCGATTTCAGAGTTTAAAAAATTCCTTGCTGCACCCTCGGCTAATATATTGGAAGAAAAACCCGATGCATATTACAGCATTGCTTATGCATACCTGGAACAAGAACAATTGAGCGATGCCCTCGAATATTTCGGAATATACATTCAATCCAAACCGAACAGCGCAGAAAAGAAACTTGATGCCATGTTCCAACTTGCTGATGGCAATTATACCCAAGGGAAAGATGAACAAGCCATCCAGTACTACAAGGATATTCTATCTAAAAAAACCGCATTATCTGATCGTGCATCGTATTATCTAGCGAAATCCTATGGGTACAATAAACAAGCCCTTTTGAAAATCTCTACCCTTGAACGATTAATAGCAGATTACCCGAACTCTAAATATGTTCAAAACGCTTCGTATGAACTCGCGATGAGCTATAAGGCTCAGTCGGAATTCGAGAAGGCATTTAGTGGATTCGAAACCTATGTATTAAACTATCCAAAATCCCCAAAAGGGGTTAATTGTAGGATTGAAATGGCGGATATCTATTATAAACAATGGAAATACCAACAAGCGGAAAGCGCATATCGATCCATCCTGCTGGAATATGGAAACAAAAAAGACATCTGTGCCGTTGCGGCCAAAGGGTTAATGGATGTCTATGTAGCCATGAAAAGTCCCGATCGAGCAGAGGAAGTAGCCAACGAATACGATTGTGCAGGGTTGTCCGCAGATGAAAAAGAAAACTTGTATTTTAATCCGGCTTTGCAAAGCTATGTGGATAGTAATTACAGCGAAGCAATTCCCAAGTTCAATCAATATCTAGCCAAATTCCCGAATGGAAAGTTTGCGCAAGATGCACACTTTTATGCCGGAAATGCCTGCTTAAGAATAAAGGACTCCCTTGCTGCCCTGCCCCACTACGAAGCATATTTGGCCGGTCCAACTGCAAGTTATTTTGAACCCGTAGCTTATAAAATTGCCACCTATTACTATGAAAAAAGGAAGTACGACGAAGCCTTAATCTATTACCTAAAATTAGAACAATACGCCGCCAAACCAAACAATATTAACGCCGCAAAAATTGGATTAATGCGCTGTTATTTTCTATTAGGAAAATACCAAGAAGCAAATACCTACGCTCAACAAGTTCGCTCAACAGGAGGACTTAATCAATCCTTGAAAATGGAAGCGGAATACGCCTTTGGAATGAGTGCCTATTATTTAGCCAAGTATACGGATGCACAACCCGCATTGCGTTGGTTAGTTAAAAATACTGGAACGATTAAAGGCGCAGAAGCAAAATATACCTTAGCGGACATTCAATATAAAAACAACGCGCTGGATTCTACGATTATCCTGGTTAAGGAACTGCTTAAAATGAAACCCAGCTATAATTATTGGGTAGCGAAAGGCTTAATTCTTCAAACCAAAACCCATATTGACCGCAATGAATTGTTAGAAGCAGAGCAAACCATTACCTCCGTAATTGATTTTTATCCAATTAAGGAGGACGATGGGATTCTAGAAGAAGCTCAAACACTCAAGGCTACCATTGAAGACCTGAAAAACCCTACAAAGAATCTTGAAATTGATCCTCAAAAAACCATTGAAATTAAACCGGAATAACATGAAGTATTATTTGATCTTATTAATTTGTGGTTGGTTTCCGTGGTATTTTGCACAATCGGATGTATTTGAAACCGATGGAAAAGGAAATAGAGATATTGATCGCACCCATCGCATTGCTTCTGCCCCTAAAATTATTGACTCCATCAAAACTTCTGCCGTACCGAACCGACCCTTACTCGGTCCCAAGTTAACGGTTAAGGTAACCACAGACACCATTGCTGCGGCCACCATTGAAACGGAACAATTGCTTGAAAAAATTTACCCTTTTTATTTAAAACTTGGTATGGGTTCTACATTAATGCCTTTGGGCGAGTTTTATGTCAATTCTACCCGATCGAGGAGCAATTATTATGGATTACACGTGAAACACCTGAGCTTTTTTGGGGACGTTAAAAATAGAGAAAAACAACTTATGGCTCCCGCGTCTTTCGATAACACCAGCATTCAAGGAAACTTTGAAACGTTCCAAAAATCTTTTTCACTCCAGTCGCACCTTAAATACACCAACCATGGGTTTCATTATTATGGCTTAAATGATCCAACCATTGAAAAAGACTCCATCGCACAACGTTATCAGTTAGTGAATGTGCATGCCGCACTCGCAAGCAACCGAGGAGATACTGGCGTTTTCAACGTGAAAACTACCCTTGATTTTAGATACACCGGCACAGACTCACCCATGGCAGACAGTTTGAAAGATTGGAAATCAAAAGAGCAAGGATTTAAATTACACGCCCTAGGAACCTATAAAACCGGCGCTTCTACCTTTTATGGCGGATTAGGCCTAAGATATAATGGGTATTCTTACGGTATTCAAGATTCTATTTTATCTTTTTCAGACAGTGGAATTGTTTACAAGAACACCATTGTGGACTTAAACCCCGGTGTAAAAAGCCTTCTGATACAAAATAAACTCAGCATCGACGCTGGATTTAATGTCAGCATTGATGTAGCAAACCAAACCCGTGCATATTTCTTTCCGGCCATTTCGATGCAATTTGCCTTATTAAACAATCAACTCATTCCATATGCGGTCCTAAAAGGACAAGTAAAACAAGGGTCTTTGACTGGTTTCTATCAAGAAAATCAATTTGTCTTGCCAAACCTAAACATCCAAAATGAGGTCAACCCCTACGACATTCAGTTGGGAATTAAAGGCGCTTTTTCTAAAAAATTCACCTACGGAGTTCAAGCTAATTTTATCAAAGAAAACAACAGAGCCTTTTTTGTAACCGACACCTTAATCTCTACAGGCAATAAATTCACCTTGGTATACGACTCCTTAAACCACACAAAAATTGAAGGCCAATTTGGATATCAAGCCGGTAAGAAACTAAGCGTAGATGTTATTGCCAGATACCATTCCTATGAATTATTCAATGAGGCAAAAGCTTGGAATTTACCACAAGCAGAAATTACCGTTCAAGCAAGTTATAATTTATTCGATAAATTTCTGGTTAAGGGCGGCTTGGATATGTCATTTGGACGCTATGCAAAGGTCTATGAAGCGGGAACCAACGTTACCGCATTTAACAATCAATTTGTATACGATTTAGGAAACGTAATCGATGGAAATTTAACCCTTGAATATCGATACAACAAACGGATTTCTGGTTTTATTCAACTCAATAACATCGCTTCACAACGATACTTGAGGTTTTACAATTATCCTGTTATTCCTATTTCTGTATTTGGGGGCTTGACTATTAAGTTTTAAACCGTTGGTTTTCAATTAGATATAATTTAATATATACTATTCAGTAAAGATTTGCGTTAGCTCGCAAATTTTTATTTATGCCTAAACTACTTTTTATTTATCTCGCCCTATCCATGCACGTGGCCGTGTTCAGTCAGGGGCCAGTTTTTTCACCCGCCTACCAACAGCACCCAGAAATCCCTCCTGGATTTTTAGAAGCAATCTCTTATACCCACACTCGGTTTATTGACCCATCAAACGAAGAACAAATAAGCTGCTCCGGCATCCCATTGCCGTATGGAATCATGGGGGTTTATGACGATGGAAAAAATTACTTTATTGAAAACGGGAAGCGCATTGAGTCCCTAAGTGGAATCAGTATTTCAAGTCAAAAAAATAGCGTTCCTATGCAAATAGAAGCATATGCAGCTGCTTGTGCAAACCTCATTCAAAGCTATACAGTTAACGGAGAAAACACCCCTGAATTAATCTATAACTTAATGTGGGAATTGAGTGAGATTCCAAAAGAAGGAAGCATCAACCGCTTTGCTTTTGAATGTACTGTGTTTGATGTATTTCTGTTTTTAATGGATGAATCTAATGCAGCGACCTATGGGTTCCCTATGTATCAAATTAACCTGCAAGAATTTTTCGGTAAAACGAACTATTCCGTCCTTAGCTCCCCGCGGATTACGATCGATTCCACGGGGGTTAAAAACCATGAAAACACCCAATACCGGGCAGGAAATACACTAAAATCGCTCAACTACGGTCCTGCCTTGTGGAACGCCGCTCCTTCTTGTAATTACAGCAGCAGAAATGGCTCCCCTATTTCCGCCGTTACCATACACACCGTACAAGGAACCTACGCAGGTGCAATTTCTTGGGGGCTCAATTGCAATGCCCAGGTTTCGTATCATTATGTAGTTCGAAGTTCTGATGGACAAATAACTCAAATGGTTTTAGAAAGTAATAAAGCGTGGCATGTGGGAAATGAAAACTCCTACACCATTGGGATAGAACATGAAGGTTATGTATCGAATGCCGCATGGTATACCCAAGCGCTCTATCAATCTTCCGCGAACCTCGTGAAAGATATTACTCAAAGCGGCTATGGCATCAACCCGAAAAGAACCTACGACGGCGCGGGTTCTACCAGCACCCAATTGCTTGGGAATTGTATCCGTATCAAAGGACATCAACATTATGCGAATCAAAGCCATACCGATCCGGGAATACATTGGAATTGGAATAAATATTACGGATTAATAAACGACACCTACACCCCAACGATACTTACAAATCCATCCGGAACCCTCTATGATTCAGGCGGTTCGAATGGGCCCTATGCCGCAGATGAACGCAGCATTTGGCTCATACAAGCACCCCAAGGAAGTGTCATATCTATCCAATTTAGCGCATTTGATTTAGAATCATCCTTTGATAAATTATTCATATATAACGGGGCAACGCTTACTTCACCGCTGCTGGGAACATACACCGGAAACACCCTTCCACCAAACATTCAATCCTCAGGAAACACACTAACCCTTGAGTTTCGGTCGGATTGTGCTACGCAGCTCTCCGGATGGACGGCAACTTATCAGGTCACCAGTTTGAATGTAGACCTCACCCCACCATCGAGTTCGCTGCAGTATGCAGGAGTATGGCAAACTCAAGGGTTTACCACTTCGTTTCAAGATTCCGATGCCTCGGGTATACGTTACAAATTCTATCACCTCGCTGCTCGAGCATCCGCAACGAGTCCATTTAAATCTAACCTAACCATGGGGTTTTTTGAAGATGAATTCGATGTAAATTCAGGGTTTTGGACCAATCAATCCGGGAGTTTTCAAGTATCCAATGGGAGCTTCTTATTGAACGATGCCTCGCAGAATAATTCAAATGCCTATGCCCAAGTAACCCAAACGTTACAACACACATACTTATACACGTGGAAACAACGCATCACTTCGTCGAATGCCAACCAGCGCGCAGGAATGCATTTCTTTTGCAGTGATCCAACCCTACCCAATCGTGGGGACTCCTATTTTGTATACTTCAGAGAAGAAACGGATAAAGTTCAATTGTATCGAGTGATGAACGATGTGTTCACGCTGGTGAAAGAGGAATCAGCAACTATTCTCGTAAATCAATGGGACCAAGTGTATGTAACCTACAACCCACAAAGCGGCCTGATTCAGGTATATTTAAATTCGGTACACGTGTGCAGTTGGACCGACGCCAATCCACTTCAACAAGGGTCTGCTATTTCTTTGCGTTCTGGCGGGTGTACAGTAATGTTCGATGCCGTTTATGTATATAAAAACCACGCGAACAGTGCACTAATTACGGTTGGTCCCGGACAAGCGCTCTTTGAACAGAGCGATCAACAACAGGAAAGTGGAAAGATTCGAATTATTGCCATGGATAGTGTAAACAATTGGAACGTTCCACATGAAACATTGGTTCAAGTAGATTGGACCGCACCGGTAATTAGTGATGTGAATGATGGTCCTGTGAGCGATATTGATACAATTTTCCAACCAATACTCGAAGGAAATTGGGTGGTAAGCGATCCTCATTCTGGAGTGAATACTACATTTTTCGATATTGGAAGCGTTCCTTTCGGGAATGATCTGGTACAAAACCAATACACGGTAAACACTTACTTCCTTCTCAACTCGATGAGTCTTACTCCCAACAACATATATTATACCTCAATAAGCTGTGAGAACCATGCCGGACTCCAAACAACCGTGTGTTCAGATGGGCAGCAATACATCAGTGCAGCAAATATTAATCTAACAAACCCCTTGGAGGAGATTATGTTATATCCAAATCCGATTCAGAATGGAATATTACACATTGAAAACCTATTGTTTCCTGTGGCCTTAGAGGTTTACGATCTTAATGGAAAATTGGTGCATTCCCAAGCACTTACACACGACGAGCACGTGAACCTGTCGGTTCAAGCAGGGGTATACCTCGTAAAACTCACCGGAAATGGGTATGAATTGATAAAACAGCTTGTATCCTATTGATGTTGATAGCAGGAAATTATTTTATCCGCAAGGACATCGCTTAGTTTAAAATAACTTTCTTTCGTCCAACCCCCGACATGTGGACTGAGTAAAACCCGATCTGAAGTGAGGAGGTATTGAAACGCCGCAGGCAGTTGATGCGCGAAAATGGATTCAAAATCTTTGGATTCATATTCAAGTACATCTAAGCCTGCGGCTTTAATTTGCTTTAATTCTAAGGCCTTCACTAAGGATTCTGTATGAACGATTTTACCCCTGGATAAATTCAATAAGTAAAACGGCTTTTTAAACGAAGAAATGAACGCTTCATTTACATAGAAAAGCGTCTCTTTATTTTGCGGAATATGAAGTGAAACAACATCTGCCGAATTATAAATAGCTTCCAACGTGCTTTCCTGAACAAAGGCATCCCCAAACCCTTGTTTATACTTATCATAGGCCAACACCTTCACATCGAAGCCTCTTAACTTTTTTGCGAAGGCGGCACCGTTATTTCCATATCCAATGATTCCGATTGTTTTGCCGTCTAATTCTTCCCCTCGGTTTTCTTCACGCTTCCAAACGCCTCGATTAATTTGTTCGTTTGCCTTGCACAATTTATTCATTAAGGCGAGTAACATTCCCAATGCGTGTTCAGCCACCGCATTTCTATTTCCTTCTGGAGAATTAAATAGATGAATGTTATGCGCCATGCAATACGCCGAATCAATGTTTTCTAAACCCGAACCGGAACGGGCAATAAATAAAAGGTTAGGAAAATTGGATAGACATTCTGCATTCAATAAGAAACGTGCGCGAATAACGATTCCTTGAACTTCGTGCTGATGCATCAATAACTCTTCCATTGAAAAGTTGGTCGCATCAATGCAATCAAAACCATTGCGCGTTAATCGTTCTTGAAGTGTTGGATGAACTTTGTCAATAAAGAAAACTTTCATAAGTCACTAAAATAGGCATTGAAGTTGAAAATAACCGCATTGCATTAAAAAAAACGGCTTTTGTACGTTAATTCTAATTTGTTTTCTCTAAGTCTCTAAGGTGATTTTATTACAACGCGAGAATAATGCGCTTAAATCGAATAAAAACGCTATTTATCTTCCAAGATAGATCAAAAGTACAGAAATATCGCTGGGTGACACCCCAGAAATCCGTGTAGCTTGTCCGATGGTTACCGGTTGGATGTGAGAAAGTTTTTCAACCGCTTCCGTGCTCAAACTTTTCAATTGAGAATAATTTAAATCAGCGGGGATTTGTACGCGTTCTAGGCGGTGCATTTTTTCAGCAATTTCTTCTTCGCGCGTTATATAGCCCTCATACTTCACCTGAATCTCTGTTTGTACGAGCACATCTTCTCCTATGTTATTGTTTTTCAATGAATTAGATAAAGTTTCTGAGGAATCTGTAAGCATTTGTAAACTAACTCCTGGACGCGTTAATACACTTGACAATTTAACTTGTTGTAATATGGGTGCGGATTCCAATTGCTCAAGCGTAGGATTGATTTCTTGGGGAGTAATTCCGATGGATTTCAACTCTTTTTTTAACCAATTTGTTTGTTCATTTTTATTCAACACTTGGTCGTGTTGTTGGGGTGTAAGTAACCCTAACTCGAAGCCTTTACTGCTTAATCTTAAATCGGCATTGTCTTGCCTTAACAGAATCCTATATTCTGCTCTGCTGGTAAACATTCGATAAGGTTCATTGGTGCCCTTCGTTACTAAGTCATCAATGAGTACCCCTATGTAAGCCTCGCTGCGTTGAAGAATAAACGGATCTTTTTCATTGATTTTAAGATGGGCGTTTATTCCTGCCATTAACCCTTGGCACGCCGCTTCTTCATAACCGGTAGTTCCATTGATTTGACCTGCGAAATACAGTCCGTCGATTCGCTTCGTTTCCAGCGTATGTTTCAATTGTGTTGGTTGAAAATAATCATACTCAATGGCATACCCTGGTCTAAATAATTTCGCCTGCTCAAATCCTGGGATAGATTTAATGGCACGAACTTGAATGTCTTCTGGTAAGGAGGTGCTGAAACCATTTACATAAATTTCAACCGTATTCCACCCTTCGGGTTCAACGAAAATTTGATGACGGTCACGTTCAGCAAACCGATTAATCTTGTCTTCAATGCTCGGACAATATCTTGGTCCGGTACTTTTGATGGCTCCATTAAACATGGGTGACCGATCAAACCCTTCGCGTAATTTGTCGTGCGTTTCAGGATTCGTATACGTGATATAACAAGGCAATTGGTTCGGTAATGGTAAGGTATTCCAATAACTAAACTTAGAAGGGTGCTCATCGCCATGTTGGATTTCCATTTTTGTATAATCCAAACTTCTACCATCAACCCTTGGTGGAGTCCCTGTTTTCATACGGCCTGACTCAAACCCTAGTAAAACTAAGTCTTCTGTAATACCTGTAGAAGCCCGTTCGGCAGCTCGGCCGCCTCCAAATTGTTTTTCACCCAAGTGAATAATTCCATTCAGAAAGGTTCCATTCGTTAATATTACCGCTTTCCCGTATATATTAATTCCTAAACTGGTTTTTACACCCACAGCGCTGTTGTTCTCGACGAGTATGCCGGTTCCCATGTCTTGCCAAAAATCAATGTTTGGATTCTGTTCCAAAAGAAAACGCCATTCTGCAGCAAACATCATTCGATCGTTTTGGGTTCTTGGTGACCACATGGCCGGACCTTTCGAAAGGTTTAACATTCTAAATTGCAGTGCACTTTTATCACTAACGATTCCAGATCCACCGCCTAACGCATCTATTTCTCGAACGATTTGTCCTTTAGCGACACCGCCCATTGCTGGGTTACAACTCATTTGAGCGATGGTATTCATATTCATGGTAAGCAACAAAACCTTACTGCCCATTTTTGCTGCGGCGTTTGCAGCTTCGCATCCTGCATGACCCGCACCAACTACAATAACGTCATAAGTATCTAACATGGTGTCCTTTGATTAGTGTTTCACGTGAAACAACTTGGTTAAGTAGTAGTTTTCCTTGTCACGCATTATACTGATTTCGGTAGCTGATTTATCATTATATCCCAGTAAGTGTAACACTCCATGATAACAAACACGGTGCAATTCTTCTTCAAAGGTAACCTGAAGTGTATTAGCATTATCTTTTACACGTTCCACAGAAATGAATAAATCTCCACCGAGGGCTTTACCCTCCGTAAAATCAAATGTTATGATATCGGTGTAATAATCATGCGATAGATGCTCCTTGTTGAGTTCTAACAATTCATCGTCTGTACAAAACACTAATGTTATGTTTCCTAAGGCATAGGATTCTTCTGAAATCAATAAAGGTAAGCTGGATACTAAAGAAGCTAAGGGTAAACCAGGAATCTCTTCCGAATAATATTCAATAGAAATCATCGGCGAAAACAGACGTTTACTACAGTCCCATTCTCTTCAAAATTCACCTCATCTGCTAGGTTTTTCATTAGAAAAATACCCCTACCATTTTCCTTCAATAAATTCTCGGGTGCTGTGGGGTCTGGAATCGCTTCAGGATCAAAACCTGTTCCCCGGTCGGTAATAGAAAAACATACCCATTCTTCATTGTTGTGAACACCTACATGCACTGTTAAACTTGCATCTAGTTTATTTCCGTGAATAATGGCATTATTAACTCCCTCCGTTACGGCAATCAAGATATTTCCGTAAACGTCTTCGCTCAAGGCTAATTCAGCACATGCCACATCAATCAAGCTCTCTACATCCGTAATGGAGGCAGGTGTTGACGGTAAGGTTACTTCGTGTATTAACTGTAATTGATGTTTCATGCTATAAATTTAATCAACTAAATTAAAGTATGTTTCGGCCTTCGTTTTATAATAAATACTGAATGCAGGATCTACTACCTGAAGTATCTCTACTTGCTTTAATTTATCCCGATTGTACGTCTTAAGTTCAATAAGGTTACTTTTAATTTGATCTACACCGGACTTTGATTCTCTTTTATCTTCAAAGCCACGCTCCATCATTGCTTTCTCACTTTCTAAAAGACGGGTCATTATATCTTTCTGACGGGTAATCATTTCTGGTGAAAAATTCTTATTGATCAAATCATTTTCTTGTTGCTCTAGTTCTTTCAATAAAGGATTCAACTGATTCCCTTTACCTTTTCCATCTTTATTCAATTCATTTTTTAATTGCTCTAATCGTTGTCTAATGGCCGTTTGTTCAGCAGCCATTTTCGCAATTTCTTTATTGCCTAATCCCAACATACTCATTCCTGATTGACCAGGTTTCATGCCAGGACTCTGACCTTCCTTGTCACCTGGTTTTTTACCCCCGGGATTTTGCCCTTTCTGCATTTGTTCCAATTGTTTCTTCAACATTTCCTTCATATCACCCGGGGACATACTACTTCCAGGTTTTGGTTTTCCATTCCCCGGCTTACTGCAACTCCCACTACTTTGCATTTGAGACTGCATTTGAGACTGCATTTGTTGCAAGGCCTCGTTTAATAACAAGGCTAAGTTATTGTAAGCCGTCATTACTTGTTGCTCGCTTTTAGCAATATCTTGCTTTCGATGATCATCAATCGCTTCTACCGCTGCGCTTTGAGAAAAATTAATATCCGAAAGCTCTTTATCTACAAAGGATGCGATTTTAGGCTGTCGCTTGGCCAGGGCCAATAAACTGTCGCTAACCGTTTTAGTATCCGTATTAATTCTTATCTGCTCGCGTCCCAACTTCTTATACTTAGGGTCGGTGGTGTTCACTTTATTAAACTTTCCAATTAGGGCTTCTTGATCGAAACTTAAAATCATCAAGCTCTCTAATATGCGACGCACCAATTCCATATCTTCTTCTTCCTGCTGCTGGTTTGATTCCTGTTGTTGCTGATCAAGCATATCGGCTAGTTGCTCCATTTGATCGGCTGCCTGTTGCTGAGATTCTTGTGATTTCCCTTTTTTGCCGCTTTTAACCTCTTCTGACGCATTTTTAAGCTCGTTATCTATAGATTCTTCCAAAGCCTTGGAATCCTCTAAATTCAACGGGCTTTCTAGCTCCTTATTCAACGCTTTAGTTTCTTCTAATTTCTTTTGAATTTCATCGAAGCGTTTGTTGATGTCCTCTTGTTTCTTTTCAGCGTCCTCTTTGGTAATTTTCTCTGAAGCGATTTCTTCTTTAAGCGCTTCCTGATCCTTAGCATTCTCTTTTAGCTCTTTTTCTATATCGTCAATTTTCTCGTTCACTTGCAATTTCTTTAGCATTTCTAGCGTACGATCTAATTGTTTATTCATGTTCTCTGCCTGTTGGTCCAGTTTATTCATTTCCTTTTGAATCTCTTGATCCGCCCGTTCATTGAATAATTTCTCTAGGTCTTCCAATAATTTTTTTAACTCATCGTCCATTACCTCTTCCAAGAGCTTTTCAATCATTTCTTGTTTTTCTAGCAAGGCTTTGTCAATTTCCGAAAGTTGATTTTTTTCTTGGGTCGTTTGTTCAAGTTGATCTTTAATTTGTTGCAATTCATTTGCCAAGGACTTCTGTTCTTCCTGCAGTTGTTTCAATTGTTGCTTATTATTCCAATCATTTGATTTAGAATTAGTTAAATCCTTTTTTAGCTTATCAACAGACTTTTCGAAGTCTTTAGTTTTGGACAAAATCCGTTCTAAATCTTGCTTTGTTTGCGCTTGTTGCTCATCGCGTTGTTCGTTTAATTCTTTAAGGTCAGGCAATTGATATTGGCCCACATAACTTCTGGTGCTTTTGCTTCCATTTACACCGTCATTATCTGACACCGTAAAAAAGTATTCAATTTTGTCTTCCAGCTTAACTTCTTCTAAACGAAAATCTACGGCAAAGGAGAAATTACTTCGCGTTCCAGATTCAAAAGAAACAGGCAATTTACGTGTTTTAATCGCCTTTCCATTACGTAGAAGGGTATAATTAAACGTCAGTGCTGATAAACCGTAATCGTCTCCTACTTGACCACTAAAAAAACGCAATCCTTCTTGGATTGAATCACTTGCTTCACCCACCTGGATGCTTGGATGCGCATCTTTTATCACATTTACGTTAAACAAGGAAGAGTCTACCTTGTGTGAAAACAAATTAGCTAAACGTATGCGAAGCTTATGAGAATTCTTTGCTTTAATTCCGTAGGTAAACGAAGCCTTATTAAACCGCTGCACCTTTTTCGCCGTTTGAATTTCAATCCATTCGGTATATTTAGTGTTTCCCGTCCAAGTTAATTGGCTCCCTTCAGGAACGGTAATATCTCCTACATTTTGGATGAGTTCGTCCTTTTTATTGAGATATGACGGATAATGAATGTTAAGAGAAACGTTACCCAGTAAACTCTTACCGGTTATTTTGTATCCATAGGTTTTACTTTGATATCCGTTGGCTTCAAAATAAAAACTGCCACTTGTTTTCACTTTTTTAAGGATGAAATCATATCTATTTTTCAAGGCACGTTGCATTAAGAACTTCCCTTGATCGGATACTAAATAAACCTTATCTGGAATACGTTCTCCCTTTAAAGTCACTTGAATCGGAACGTCTGATCCCTCTTCATACGTGGATTTCCCAGCATCTAACTGGAATTTAAACGGTACGAACACTTGGTTAAACTGTATAATTCTATACGTTCCTTGGGTTAAAATAGCAGGAATAAAAATCAACAACAGAAAGATCGTTAAGAGGGCTGGAAGAGCGTACTTCGCGTATTTTTTATTGAGTGACAAATCTATACCCGAACTAAAATTAAACAGCTGTAATTGAGCTGTTTTTTGGGCAATAGAGGCAGCTAACAAATCTAACTGCTCATTTGCGGTGTTTGATTGGTTAATTAGTTGTAAGGTATTGAGTAGGCGATCTGAAACATCAGAAAACATCTTACCAATCAAAGAGGCCGCCTCCACCTGTGTCATGCGTCTAAGTATCCTAAAATATTGTCCACATGGAATTAACAGCAAACGAATGCAAACCGTTAAATTTAATCCGATAAAACCGATCAAAAAACACAATCTAATCCAACTTTGTAACTCAAAAAAATAAGCAAGACTAGAAAAAAACAAATAACTTACAGATAAAATAGCAAGAAAGATGAGTGCTCCTTTGAGCATCCGATTCAAATAAAATTTATCTGCAAATTTTTCAATTTCCGCATATAAATTTAAAATGTCTGTTTGTTGGCTGCTCATCTTGGGATAAAAGTAAAAAATCGTTCCAATACTACCTAGTTTAATCTTTACACACTGTTAGTTGTATTAAAAGATATTTATTTAAAAAGAATTTTATTAATCTTATTAAGGCTGTTCATTTGTGTAAAAATAAGCGCCTTTTATTAACCTTGTATTACTTCTAACGTGATTTCAACGGTTTATTAACAAATATTAATGGCTTTTTATTCCTTAAATAGTACATTTTAGAATGGTTATTAACAGCCTTTTATAAGTGAGATAGGTGTATAACTTTTAATCAAAAGTATCCCTTTACTCGTTAACAAGTAGTTCATGAATTCGTGAAAGAATTCGTAAACTTTTTGTGCTTAGTTCAAAGACTTGTATATAAGCGTAAAGATTTTAAAATAGCTACAGTTTTCTTTGAGCATTTTTCAATACTAATTAACAAGGCTATCCACATGTTATCAAATGACTAATTTTACAAAAACATACCTTATGAATATCGCTATTGGATCTGATCATGCCGGTTTTGTATTAAAAACAACGTTAATTACCATCCTTGAAGCAAAAGGGCATCAAGTAAAAGATTTTGGTTGTTACAGTGAAGATAGTATTGATTATCCAGATTACGCGCATCCTGTGGCTGAAGAAATCGAACAGCAAAAATCAGAGTTGGGCATTTTAATTTGTGGTTCAGGAAATGGAATCAGTATGACGGCTAATAAACATCAAGGAATTCGATGCGCATTGTGTTGGAATCCAGAAATTGCTTCTTTAGCACGGCAGCATAACGATGCAAATATTCTTTCTTTACCTGCTCGTTTTATTTCTCCGGAGCTCGCACAAGAAATTCTAACAGCATTCTTATCCGCTGAATTTGAAGGAGGAAGGCATGCGAATCGGGTGTCTAAAATTTCGTGTAGTTAAATTCTGAACAATTCACTGGCTAAGCGGTCTGCAGAAAGCCAAGCAGAATCCGTGAGTGTGTAGTGCGTGTTTTCTAAGCGAAGCATCCCACCTTCCTGTAGTTTTTTTAGTGTTTCCATTTCTGTATTGCTTAGTCCCCCAAGCAATTGAAGTTTATCCAGCGGCACTCCGTTGACGGTTCTTAATCCAGTTAACCAGCATTCATTCCAAATATTATTTTCTGATAATGTCTCTAATTCGAACCATTCCTGCTGTTTTATATAGCGTTGATTATTAGATACATTCCATCTTCGCGTGCTTACTCCATCAAATGAGTGAGCTCCTGGTCCAATGCCTATATATGGTTTTCCTTCCCAGTAATTGGTGTTGTGTTTTGCTACTTGCCCATTTTTTGCATAATTGGACACTTCGTATTGTATAAAGTTCCGGACCTTAAGTTCGTGTTGGATTGTATAATAATGCTTGATTTGCATTTCATCATCAATTTCAGCGGTTTTACCCTGTTTAATCCAACGGTCTAATGCAGTATTCGGTTCTTTGGTCAGGGCATACGCTGAAAGGTGTTCGATCTGATATTGGTCTACTAATTCAATTACCGCCAAGACATCATGTATGTGCTGGTTTGGAATCCCAAAAATCAGATCGATGGATAATGAAAAACCATGTGTTTCTAACAAGGTTAATGCGTGTAGCGATTGTTCAACGCTGTGATTTCTGTTCATCCATCGCAGTATATCGGCATTTAAGGATTGAACTCCAAGGCTGATTCTATTGATTCCTAAATTTTTCCAAGCGGTTAAATTGGTTTCGGTGACATCTTCAGGGTTCGCTTCAAGGGTTAATTCGATTAACTGATTACCGGCAATTCGCAAGGGTTCTTTTAAGAGCATTTCGAGTTCCTTGGGTGTGAGGATTCCCGGCGATCCACCCCCAAAATAAATAGTCTGAATGGGTTCGTTTATCTCGTTTAACCGTTGGTTAAATTCGAGGGACATTAATTCAAGTAATTCCGTTCTATATCCACTAAAGGTAGTTGAAAAATGAAAATCACAATAGGTGCATTTCTTTCTACAAAATGGGACATGAAAATAAATCCCAGCCAAACCGCTTAGTTTTTAATAAGGTGCACGCGTCCGGAATTCCCATTTTCAAACGTACAATCTAATATGTACATTCCAGGACTTAAGTTGGCGATAGATAGGGAGAATTGGGTGGCTTTTACAAAGGGATTTACTAGAATTTGTTTTCCAAGTATATCATGCAGTGAATAAGAGTGTACTGTATTGGAAGAAACCCAATGTACTATTTCTTGAGCTGGGTTCGGATAAAGAGTAAACGTTTCTTTGTTCAATGAATTTATTTCACCGCCATTAATACAAAAAGTTAACGTTTCGGAATCCCCAAAATCCGAATTAGCTTCAGAAATTCCCGTTAACGAATCACCAAGCGAGGAAATAACTACATTTCCGCTTTCTTGACACCACGGTAAGCCGTAGATTCCATCTCCATAAGAGTCTTCAATCACGTAAACATAACATCCCATATCCAAACACCACGTTTCGCTTACTAATCCTGCGGCATCGTCTGGATATCCGCTCCCCGAATAAATGACGGTACCTGTAGCGTTTTGAAGTTCCCATGAGGTTTCCGATCCATAACAGTCTAGCGTTAAATCTAACACCACCGCTTGACCATTCAACACCACATTGAAGGTGCTGCTTTGGGTGTTATTGACATTATTTTCGTCCACCCCAGTATTAGGATTACCTATACTTGCATTAAAGGTATGAATACCATTTGTTAGATTAACACCGGGTAAGGTGATGGTGGTAGATTGCCATTGAGTAAGCGAACCCGTCCAGTTGTAAGTAAGGTTGTTGTTTCCGTCAAACCCATAGGTAATCGTTACTGACGTTAAGGTAAGAGCTCCACCATTTGCAATGGTTACGGTTGGCGTAACTTGGGCGCTACAAAACGTTCCTGAAACTCCACCAACGGCTGATACTATGGGGTCTACTTGAATTGGAACACCTCCAGAAGGATCATATCCATTCACAAATGTTGCGTTCGACTGCGTTGGGTCTAACCAATATTTTAATTGGTTCGTGCTGTCGCTGTTTGCGGGCGTCCAAGAATAACTAATTTTTCCATATTCATCTGATAATACGGCGGCTCCACAGGCAGAAGCCCCCCCGTGTAATTGACCAATAATTCTATGATTTTGATCAAACAAGGGAGATCCAGAAGAACCACCTTCGGTAACCCCTTCATCCCAACCAGTTACTCCCCAATGGGAATTTAATGGACTTCCTCCGAATTGAGTAGAAATCAGCGGATTGTTTTCAAATGAGATTTTCTTTATATCTCCGGATGGATGATGGATACCAACAGCAGAAGTAGGGGTATTCCCGGAATTATCCCATCCATTAAAGTAGGGTGTAAATGCTGCGGGTACGGTACCTCCTTGCAGGCCCCCGGTAATTTCAACGAGGCAAAAATCAGAAGCACTGGCTCTAGCACGTAGTACCCCCCCACTTAACGATTGAAATGTAGGTTCCGAGGCCGGGTTATTACATCCCGCACTTTGCCAATTAAACCGAAAAACCCAGGTAGCTGGATTACTGAAGCAATGGTTAGCGGTAAGCACATATGGTTTTCCGTTATTCAAGGTATTATTGATTAAGGAACCCGAACAAAACCCGCTGTTTCCAGAAACTAGCATCACTACCCCGTTGCGCTCTTGTTGCCAGGGTCCACCCTGCGGACAATTCACATTCAGGTTACAATTTCCAGAACTACCAAAGGCTTTTTCATGAAATTCTTTTGCGGTTCTATACCCGTGCGTTACGTTGTTAAGTTGCACATGCCCTTTATCGTTGGCTGACGGCACATAATATTCTATAATCACTTCATCTCCAGGAACTAATTCTGTTCCTAGTTGTCCTTCATACAAATGCTCTTGGGTGAATTTCCCAAGAATGAACGTCTTGTCTGGATTATACACATAGAGTTCATTGCCATCAGGGATCTCTGTTTGGTCAAAGGCAAGGTTGATGGTTAAGGCCTCAGGACATTTAATGCGAACCAACCAAATTAAGTCCCCGTTTTTTGCCTGTATCCAGGTGCCATGAGCGCTGCTGTTAATTTGTGTGGGATGATTGAAACCAAACCTCCACGGTTGTTCACCCTGTTCATCTAAGAGTAAATCTTCTTCTCTTAAGGCTTCAACATCAGGGCTTGGATAGGTAATTAACGGAATCGACTTCCATCCTTCTTCAGGAAAATAATGACCTGAGCCGCCATTTCCTTGTTGTGCATAGCTTGCTTGCCAAAGCAATAATACACTTAAAAAAATAAACAAATTTTTCATCGGGTATTAGTTTTTAGGTGGGGTAACAACACGTTTAATTCCACAGCCTTTAGGTTCTGTGGTGTTGGGTTTGATTTTTTTTCCTTTGCCTTGTGCCTTGATGGCATTAAATAAATACGTTTGATCGGTTTTTCTTCCTTTATCCCATGAATTATCAATGGAACCCGTATAGATTAAGGTTAATTTTTGGTCAAAAAAATACACATGTGGCGTGGTTTTAGCGCCAAATGCGTTTGCTAATGCAGCTTGCTCATCAAGCACATATGGCATGGTATAATTCTGTTCTTTTGCGTGTTTAATCATTTCCTCGTAAGAATCTACTTGAGCCCGTTTTCCTTCGTTTGAATTCACCAATACGAAACCAATGTTATTGGCTAATGCCTCTTGGTATAAAGAATCATATTGCATTTCCCAACCCGGAAAATCATCCGACCCCACGACAAAAGGACATGAATTACAAGAAAAAATAACAATAAGTCCCTTGTCTTTTTTCAGGCTGTTTAAGCTATACATGCTTCCATTCACAGATTTCATATCTATTTGTTGCATTGGGGCCTTCTCTTTGACACGCAATTGTGCAAATCCGTGCCACATAAATATGAAAAAAACAGCACTAAAAAGTAATTTCATAACATTGTTAATATATTGCAAGATTAGTTAAAAATTAATGGTAAAGCAATTAAAATAGCAATATTTGAATGGCTATCTTTGTCTGATGAACAAGAATAAAGGACCTGTGGTTATTGGGATTTGTGGAGGAAGCGGCTCCGGAAAAACCACCTTACTCAGGCGCATTGCAGAGGAATTTTCATCCTTAAATCCGTCCTTGTTCACCATGGATAATTATTATCACCCCATCGAAGAGCAACGATTGGATGAAAACGGGATTGTTAATTTTGATTTACCCACGGCCTTAGATGAAGAACAATTAACGAGCGATTTACGCACCTTAGTTGCTGGTAAGCCCATTGAAGTCAAGGAATACTTTTTTAATACTACCCCTGCCAAAAATGTGTTATTAACTATTCAGCCCAGTGAAATTATTTTAGTGGAGGGCTTGTTTTTATATCACTACCAAGAGGTACACAAGTTGTTAACTTTTTCAGTATTTGTGGACGTGGATCACAGCATTCAGTTGGACCGAAGAATTTACAGGGATCAAGACAACCGAGGGTACAAGCGCAGCGACATTATTTATCAGTGGGAGAACCACGTGATGCCATGTTTTGAGGCTTACATTGCACCGCACCGCATGAAGGCAGACTTTCATTTTCGTAACGACCAGCGTGCAGAAGAGGATTTTTCAGCCTTAATGGCTGCTATCCGAAACGTGTTGATTCACAAACAATCCTAACCCTACCTGTGTTATATGTACATGAACTATTGCAATAATCCGTATCACCAAGTTCGATTACGCGCCACTGAAGTTGAAGTAGGAAACCTGAAATTAGGAGCTGACCATCCGATTCGAGTTCAATCCATGACCACTGCGGACACCTTAGACACGCTCTCCTCTGTGGAAGAATCCGTACGAATGTTGGAAGCGGGGTGTGAACTGGTTCGCTTAACCGCTCCGAGTAAAACGGAAGCGGAGAATTTAAATGATATTAAACAAGCATTAATAGCCCGAGGGTTTAACCAACCCTTGGTGGCTGATATACATTTCACCCCCAATGCAGCCGAGATTGCTGCGAAATACGTAGAAAAAGTACGGGTAAACCCAGGCAATTACGCGGATAAAAAGAAGTTTGAAACGCTGGAGTATACAGATGATTCGTATAGTGCCGAACTGATTCGAATCGAGGAAAAGTTTACACCTTTGGTGCTTCTTTGTAAATCATTGAACCGTGCAATGCGCATTGGCACGAACCACGGTTCGTTATCGGATCGTATTTTAAGCAGGTACGGTGACACCCCCGAAGGCATGGTGGCCTCTGCGTATGAGTTTATTGAGGTATGCGAGAAAAACGGATATTTCAATTTGGTCATTTCCATGAAGGCGAGCAACACCTTGGTCATGGTTCAAGCCTATCGCTTGTTAGCGAGTGAAATGATCCAACGAAATCGCGTGTATCCGCTGCATTTGGGTGTTACGGAAGCTGGTGACGGCGAGGATGGAAGAATTAAATCTGCGGTTGGAATCGGAGCCTTATTGATTGATGGGCTAGGTGATACGATTCGAGTTTCGTTAACTGAAGCCCCGGAATTTGAAATTCCTGTGGCCAAAAAATTAATTGAGATAACACGTTCCGCCAATATTTTACCCCTACCTAATTATCCCGAAGCACTGCCTTTCAATCCCATTTCTTTTGGACGACGGGCTTCACATGCTTGTGCAACCGTTGGTGGAGGTCAGGTTCCTGTAGTTATTGCGGATTTTTCAACCAATACTGCAATTACACCGGCGAACCTTTATGCGGCAGGATATGTCTATGCTTCAGCGTTGGATAAATGGAACATTCAAGATGCGGCCGCTGATTTTATATATGTGGGCAAACAATCCATCGATTTTGAACTCCCGGGTACCCTAAGAGTTTTAGTGGATGGAAAAACATGGTCTTCTCAAACACCTCCGATCCCAGGATCTTTTCCGGTGATATCCATTGCTGACCGCGATGAAATTTCTTTACAAGACGCGTGTTTTTGTGTTTCACGTCCAGAAGAATTAAGCGAACATATAGAAAAGTTAACTCCTCAGGATGTTTTGGTGTTAACTTCTACCTATGACAACAGTGTACAATGGATGCGATGGGCCTTTATGCAATTGAAACATGCGAATAAGTCTAATCCAGTAATTTTTAAATTAACCATTGAAACAGACAATGAAGAAACATTCCAACTGGAAGCAGGTGTTAAAGCAGGGTCTTTGTTTGTGGATGGTCTTGGTGATGGCATCTGGTTGAGTGCCCCCAATCAACCTAAAACAACCGTGAACTCTACCGCCTTCGGTGTATTACAAGCTACGCGTCTTCGAACATCTAAAACAGAATATATTTCTTGTCCAAGTTGTGGAAGGACCTTATTCGATTTACAAGAAACCACGGCCAACATTAGAAAAAGAACCAGCCACTTGAAAGGCTTAAAAATAGGAATTATGGGATGCATTGTAAATGGTCCTGGAGAAATGGCTGATGCGGATTACGGATATGTGGGGTCTGGTCCAGGGAAAATTACCTTGTACAAAGAAAAAGAAGTGGTTCGTAAAAATGTGAATACAGCAGAGGCTGTAGACGCGTTAATCGAACTCATCAAAGACCATGGTGATTGGGTAGAACCTGCATCTGAAGCGCTATAAACAATGTATCGTTGAATATTCCCAAAGTATCTGCTGTTTTTCATGGATTGTGCAGTGTAATTTTGCAACATGGCGGATTCTATCGAAAAATATACAAAGCGAGGTATACGTAGCAGTTACCTTTCAACCATTATCGGCATATCACTCGTGTTGTTTTTAACGGGGGTGGTGTTGAGTGGTTCAATGGCCCTCCAATCCATACAAAAACAAGCCAAAGAGAGCATTCAATGCGATGTCTTTTTTAATGCAGACGTAAAGGATGCAGATATAAAACAGATTGAATCTGAACTTAAATCTTGGCCTGAATTGAAGCGTGTTTGGTTTGTTTCTGCAGAACGGGCGGTGGAAGAATTTACAGGGGAGGGTTCTGAAGACATTAAGCGCTTGTTCGAAGAAGAAAATCCGCTCCCCCCATCTTTGTGTTTTTCTCCAAATGAAGCACATGCTACGAAAAGTGGTCTCAAGAAAATCAAGCAAAAGCTCACACAATCCTATAAAGAGGTAATTGACGAAGTGAGTTATGACGCGTCATCGGTGGAGCGGGTGAATTTAGGGTTTAAGCAGTTTGTTATACTCTTCATTTCTATCGCATTGTTGCTTATCATTATCGCCGTTGCGATGATTAACAATACCATCCGAATGGCACTGTATGCTCGCCGATTTACAATCAAAACCATGCAGTTGGTTGGAGCAACACCATCCTTTGTTCGAAAACCTTTCTTGCTTCAAGCGATTCGAAACGGATTAATTTCGGCTATGATTTCACTCGCATTGTTGATTTCTGTGTTTTATGCCCTGAACAACACACTTGAAACCATTGAATTAACTTTTTCACTCATTAATTTATTAATCTTAATTATAGGATTGATTGCCACGGGTGTTTTTATTACTTTCGTGTCCACGTGGTTCGCATTGAATAAATACTTGCGAATGAAATTAGACAAATTATATTAGTATGCGGAAGATTGAACATTTTGGTTTTAATCCAAAAAATTACAAGTTTTTAATTATCGGTTTAGTTATTAATGTCCTTGGATTTGTGTTGATGATCGGAGGGGGTTCTGAAGATCCGAATACCTTTAATGCAGACGAGCTGTTCAGTCCAATTCGAATTACTTTGGCGCCTTTTCTAATTGTGTTGGGCTATGTGGTGATTTTCTATTCGATTATGAAGAAAACCCCAAGCGACGACAACAACCAAGGGGATAGCCCAAAACAAAACTAGTTCATGTCGATACTTCATGCCCTAATTCTTGCACTCGTTGAGGGTTTAACCGAGTTTTTACCCGTTTCTAGCACCGCACATTTATTATTTACCGAAGAACTGCTGGGAATTGAACAAACAGAATACGTAAAAATGTTTACGGTATCCATTCAATTTGGGGCCATTTTAGCTGTAGTTGTGGCGTATTGGAAGCGATTTTTTATAAACATACAATGGTCGTTTTATCGGGTGTTAGCCATCGCCGTTATACCCGCCTTAATATTGGGAAAACTGTTTGATGATAAAATTGAAGCGGTATTTGAAAAACCACTCGTGATTGCTCTGGTGTTAATTCTAGGGGGCATTGTTTTACTGTTTATTGATCGGATTTTTTCAAACCAAGCGCAAATCAAGGACCAAGAGGTTTCCGTGCGAAAAGGAATCTTTATTGGACTGTGGCAGTGTTTAGCCATGATGCCGGGCGTAAGTCGCTCCGCGGCTTCGATTATTGGAGGAATGCAACAAGGATTAAACAGAAAATCAGCAGCCGAGTTTAGTTTCTTTTTGGCGGTGCCGACCATGGCTGCGGTAACCTTGTATTCTGTATTCTTAAAGAACTGGTGTGTGGACGGTCAAGAGTTAAAGGGTATCTCGATGATTTTAAGCTCCACAGAAAACACCCTAGTGTTTTTCATTGGAAATGTAGCCTCCTTTATTATTGCATTCGTTGCAATTAAAAGTTTTATTACGTTTCTGCAAAAATATGGGTTTAAGGTTTGGGGGATTTATCGCATCGCTGTTGGTCTTATCTTGTTGGTTTTATTTATAAATCAAGAACAACCCAGTACGCAACAGCAAAAAAAGCCCTTGTGTGAAGTTCAAGGCACCATTAAATGATGAATTTTCAGGAAGGCGAAGTGTTGTTAGTGGACAAGCCTTACGGGTGGACCTCCTTTGATGCAGTAAATAAAATTCGCTGGAACCTTAAACAAGCACTTAAGGTAAAAAAAATTAAAGTGGGCCATGCCGGAACCCTTGATCCGCTCGCTACAGGGTTGTTAATTATCTGCACCGGCAAGCAAACCAAAAACGTAGAAACCTACATGGCCGACGAAAAAACATACACCGGCACGTTTTTACTGGGCAAAACCACCCCCTCCTTTGATTTAGAAACTGAATACAATCAAACCTTTGCCATTGACCATATCACCTCGGAATTAATTAACGAAGTTGCTTCAGGTTTTTTGGGAGAGCAAGCACAAACAGCCCCGGTATATTCAGCAAAACAAATCGACGGGAAGCGTGCCTATTTATTTGCGCGAGCGGGAAAAGAAGTGACTATTAAAGCACATCAAATCACCATCAGTAAATTTACGGTGAACACCGATCGTTTTCCTGAAATTGATTTTGAGATTGCCTGTACCAAAGGCACCTATATTCGTTCCATCGCTCAAGACTTTGGGGAGCGATTACAATCCGGAGCAACGTTAATTTCTTTACGCCGAACAAAGTCAGGCCCGTTTAATGTTGAGGAGGCCAAGTCGGTAGACGAGTGGATTAATCAAATTAACCCAAGCGTCCAATCGGCTCTTTAACGTGCTTTAATTTTTCTTGGACTTCACGAATATATCGTGTGTACTTGTCTATTTTATCTTGATAGCCATTCGTTTCTGCACGATGCAAGCGTTTCTGTAAGTAATGCAATCTTCGTCCGAGTTTGAATTTATCCCATTTGGTGATGATCCGTTTCATAATTTGAAGTATTAGACGTGAATAATTAAGGCTTGTATTAAGACTAAGTTAAGAAATCAAGAGGTTAATTACAAGTCAATAAATGTTAATTTGCTTGAATGAAGTCTACGCATGAATAAGCGTATGTTACAGCTCAGGTTACATCAGAAAATGAAACCCTTAAAAGATTAAAACACTTGGATTTACTTCTCTAAAAATGTACATTCGCTTAAATTCTACCCTATGAACAAACGGATATACTTGGTTGTTTTTTCGCTTTTTCTAGCAATTACAGCGTTTTCTCAATGTGAAATCATTTACGTAACCACCAACGGTTTACCAACGGGCATTGGTACACAGAACGACCCGATGGATTTAACGACGGCGTTTACAACCGCACCCAATGGAAGTTACATCAGAGTGGCCGTAGGAACCTATACCATACAAAGTGCATTAACCTTAAATGCTCAGAACGTGGTGGTTGAAGGGGGATTTATAGACACCTTGGCTTGGACCAAAACCAGCTTAGCTGGCGCTACGACTATTTTAAGGTCTAATACAAACCCGGCAGGACCCACCAATGCACTTCGCTTATCTGCTATAGAATTGGTTAATAAAAGTGGTTTCCGCTTCCAGGATTTAACGATTCAAACGCAGAATGCGCCCGCACCATCACCCGCACAACCTTATGGCGTTTCGGTGTATGGTATTTATATGGACAGTTGTGCTTCATACGATTTAGTTCGATGTCAAGTATTAGCAGGTAGTGGGGGTTCTGGACTCTCTGGGACGGCAGGCGTAAATGGGGTGAATGGTGGTAATGGTTCTCTAGGAGGACCAGGAAGTTGCGACGGCGGATCTTGCACGTTCAGTAATGGTAACGCAGGAGGCGCAGGAGGCGCAGGAGGACAAGGCGGAGGGGGTGTTGCCGGTGGCGCTGGCGGAGCTCAACAAACAGGAAATTCTAATCCGGGTTCCGTAGGTATAGCAGGAACAGGACGAAACGGAGGCTCTGGTGCGGGAGGCGGCGCTGGTGGGGATGAATGCACTGCGAATAATGCAGGCTTAGGCGCTGTAGGAGGTGCTTCTGCTTGTGCAAATGGCGGTGCTGCGGGAAATAAAGGAAATGATGGGGACCCTGGAGGAAATGGTACTGCCGGAGGAAACGGTGTGGCTGGTGTGGCCGGAGCGCTTGGTGCAAACGGGCCTTCAGGAACCAATCAAGCTGGATTTTGGGTTCCGGGAACTCAAGCTGCTAACGGCACGGATGGATGCGGTGGTTCAGGTGGAGGTTCTGGTGGCGGCGGTGGACGTCAGACGTGTACCTTTTGTGATAACGGTCCAGGTAATGGTGGATCTGGCGGTGGCGGCGGTGGACAAGGAGGCCAAGGCGGTCAGGGCGGATACGGTGCCGGAAGTTCGTTTGGAATCTATATTAATTACAACGGCGCTAATGGAAATCTCCTAGATTGTTATATTCAGGCAGGTGCTGCAGGCGCTGGCGGTATCGGTGGAAACGGTGGTACTGGTGGTAATGGCGGATTGGGTGGCGGTGTCCAAGCTTCATGCACAGCAGAAATTGGAGATGGTGGCGCTGGCGGGGTTGGCGGGGTTGGCGGCGCCGGCGGAAAAGGAGGCGATGGCGCTAATGGAATAAGCCAAGCAGTGTACCTTGTTTCTGGTGATACACTGTTAAATCAAATAGATACCTTTAATTTACAAAATCAACCGGTAATTCATGTGTCTTATGTGTATTGTTCTAATGCTACCATGACCGCAGAGGCAATCGGGGCAAGCACGGTACTTTGGGGAATCAGCACGCCGATTTCAGTTTCAAATAGCACTACCAATCCAAGTAATTTTGTAAGCGGGGCCACGGGATATACTACCATTGACGCGCAAGTAGATACCTTAGCGTTAACAACGTACCGCGATTTCATTTATATTGGTTGTGCAAGTCAAACCAGTGAATCAACCCAAACCATCTGTCAAGGAGAACAAGTATTGTTTAATGGACAATATTACACCCAAGCGGGAGATTATACGGCGAGCCTTGTTACCGCGCAAGGATGTGACAGCATCGTGACGCTACATTTATTTATTGATCAAATCACGAATAGCGTTTCTATTAATCCAACAAATGGCATGGAGCTTTTGTGTTCGAATACCTCGGGTTTAACCTATCAATGGATAAATTGTACTACAGGAGCCACATTGCCAGGGGCTAATGGTTCTTCGTTATTGGTTACTCAAAACGGAACGTATGCGGTGATTAGCACCAACACCAATGGCTGTTCAGATACCTCAAATTGCATTACTATCAATAACATTGGCTTAGATGAAATGTCTTCGGCACCGTTTAGCGTGGCGCCTAATCCGGTGGTTAGTGAATTAACGATAACCTTTGCAACGGAATTCTCTGGTCAACTGACAATCACCGATATGGGAGGAAAAGTACTGTTTGAAACCCAAGTAATCAATCAAAAGGAAGTTAGTACAACCCTAGAAGCACCACAAGGAATTTATTTTGCGAATGCTGCAGATAATCAAGGCATTAAAACGGTTCGCATTATAAAACTGTAATACGCTTTACATAGACATAAAAAACGCCCTCATGGGGCGTTTTTCTTTTAATACTAATCTTCATTTATCTTCCGTCACCGTCTAGGAGGTTTCCTAAGCCCCCAAGCAGACCCGTTCCCTCTTCTTTTCGGGTCCCAGTGCCATAAGCTAATATTCTTGAGGCAAGCCGTGAAACGGGTAAACTTTGTAACCATACTTCTCCTGGACCGGTAAGCGTAGCAAAGAACAAGCCTTCACCCCCAAACAAGGTGTTTTTTATTCCACCTACAAACTGAATATCATAATCAATGGTTTGGGTGTACGCCACAATGCATCCCGTATCAATGCGCAAGGTTTCTCCAGCGTTCAAGGTTCGTTTCATCACGTATCCACCCGCATGACAAAACGCTAAGCCATCGCCTTCTAGTTTCTGCATAATAAACCCTTCTCCACCAAATAGTCCCATGCCCAATTTGCGTTGAAATTCGATTCCAACTGAAACTCCTTTTGCCGCGGCAAGGAAGGAATCTTTCTGACAGATTATTCTTCCTCCATACTGTTGCAAGTCGATTGGGATAATTTTACCTGGATAAGGGGAGGCAAAGGCCACTTTTGCTTTACCTGAACCCGTATGTGTAAAGGCCGTCATAAACAGGCTTTCACCCGTTAATAGCCGTTTACCCGCACCCCATAATTTATTCATGAATCCGCTTTGCTGCTGCGAGCCATCACCAAAAATAGTTTCCATTTGAATCCCTGGATCCATGTACATAAAGGACCCGGATTCAGCTATGGCCGTTTCTTGGGGATCTAATTCAATCTCCACCATTTGCATTTCTTCGCCGTGGATGTAATAATCGATTTCGTGGTCGTTTCTCATATCGTTTGAAAATTTACAATACGAAATTACTCTAGCCGGTCTAAATATATGTAGTGGAATTGTTAATTCTTGTCAACGGATTATTTCCCATTGCAATTTGTCATAGCCAATTGAAGCCCAATCGTACAAAACGCTTCACAGGCTTCCACGGCAAGGGCAACTCTTTCATTCAGGGTTGCCTGTTCTTCCTTGTCCCATTTACCCAAGACATAATCGGATTGTCGTCCTTTCGGGAAATCACTTCCAATGCCAAAGCGTAGGCGTGCATATGCCGTTGTTTGTAGGGTGTGCTGAATGTCTTTAAGTCCGTTGTGACCTCCATCCGAGCCCGCACCTTTAAGTCTTATTTTCCCGAAGGGTAAGGCCAAATCATCTGTTATAACCAGGAGGTTTTCTTTACTGATTTGTTCTTTTTGCAACCAATAATTCACTGCTTTTCCAGACAGATTCATAAACGTGGTGGGTTTAATTAACACCACCTGCTTTCCACGTAGTTTTATAGTGGCTCGGTAGGCTCCTCGATCTAACGAAAAAGTACCCTCGTGTTTTTTAGCTAAGGCCTCTAACACACTAAATCCAATGTTGTGACGCGTATCTTCATACTCGGCTCCCGGATTCCCAAGACCTACCAATAGAAATTTCATGCGATAAAATTAAGCAAAAGATGTGCGCTGTAGCTAAAAACGCTTAGCGAATCAAATGAAAAAACCCACTGTAGGTTTGGTTCTTTTCCGTAAGGGTTAATACATAGAAATATATTCCATCCGTTAATTCTCCCCCATCCCAAGTGTTCGCATATCCCGTTTGTTCAAACACCACAGCACCCCAACGGTTTAGTATGCGCAACTGGTTTTCTGGATAAAACTCTAAATATTCAAAGGCAAGTAAATCATTCTTACCGTCATTATTTGGAGTGATTACATTCGGAGTAGCCACCTCTGCAGGAACAACAATAAAGGGGGAACAAAGCGTATCAACACATCCAACGGCATCTTGAATTGCCAAACACAACACATGGTTTGCCGGAGTTAAATACAGGTTGTTCCATTGAGGGTTGAGGCTAATTACACTATCATCTAGGGTCCATACCCATTGTTGTATTGTAGAAGCTGGCGAGGTGCTTTGGTCTTGAAAACTTGCTTCTATTCCAGCCACCACCGGACTTGGATTAACCACATATGCGGCCGTTGGATTGCTATAAACGGTTACCTGGAATGTGGTGGTGTCGGATGTACACCCATTCCCATCTGCGTAGGCATTATACGTTAAGGTAAGCGGCGCATCGTTTGTGCTTGGTGAAACAGAAAATGGTCCTTGTCCACTTTGCCCTTCGCCATAATAATGTGCGGTTCCAGTGGGCAAACAAGAATTCAAATTGATTAATGCGGTTTCACCTGAACACAACACAGAATCATACACCAGGTCAATGTTGGTTGCCGGAATAATGGGAAGGGTTTCAAATCCAATATTTGATATTACAGTTCCACAGGCATCCGTGATCACAGGAGGGGGAATATTCAACACCGTAAAGGTAGAATCACAATATATCGGGCAGGTTGGAACCGTGAGGTTAAACAAGTGATTGGTGGACCCCGCACCACATCCCGTATTGGTACCTGTAACTACGGTGTCGTTGGTCCAGGGGTGCGTAAAGGTATATGGCGCAACCCCATAGCGCGCATAGCCCCTGACGGACACTTCGCAGTCATTCGAACATTGGGGTGTTTGGGTGGCATACCATTCTGACCCATAGGTTTCCGGAGTTCTTCCGTAAACGACTACTTGGAAGGGCCAAAGGGTCGTAAAGGGGTCGTATCGGATATAGGTGATATTACACCCCGCGCCATAGCTGTAGCGGCTTAAGTGGTAACGCACATAAAACTGGGTTGGGCTGCAGGATTCAGGCACGCAACAAATGAGCGGAGACATCATGTTAAAACTGTCTAAATACGCAGTGCCTGCGGTACCGGCAGTAGGCCCTGTAATTGTAAAGGTTTGAGAACTTCCACAGGGACCACTGAAATACATTACGCCTTGACTCATCGTTGCAGCAGCCCAAGGATCGGCATAAAAACTGGCCGTAACATATACACCTGTTACGGTGACTCCACCAGGAATCGTTGCTTGGATGCTATCAATGTTGTAGGTGGGTGAAAAGCAGGAATTCATATATCCGCCAGCCCATGTCGTGGTGGGCCCTCCCACCAGGGGATCAATGGTAACTGGATAGGTTCGTTCGGGGGCATTCATCCACTCATCGGCAATAGCTACGGTGAGTTCATAGGAATGCCCATGGCTTAATCGCTTAAAATGCATCAGCCCTTTGTGGTATTTCATGGAGGCATCAAAGGCAAGTGGAGCGAAGATTTTTCCGCAAGGAGCCTTGGTTTTGCTGTTAATAATGACAATGTCTGCTCCGAAGGCCATACCGTCGATAAATAAGGTCTCGCGAGCACCTCGCATGGTGATGTCTTCAAATCCTACCAACGGATGAGGTTCGTATTGTAACTCGTATCCTTCGGGAAGCTCAATGCGTTCTGTGGTGATGAAGTAGGATTCTTCTCCCAGGTTCACGGGCTCAGGGACGATGAGGTTACTTTTCACCCGATCTTCTGAAAACAGCAGTTGTTGCGTAAAGGGCCCCATGGGAATATTACAGCCGCTTTTATTTACACGATCCTTATCTATATCCGTGGGATAGGCTTGGCCATTTATCCGACGGTTTATTCCCATACGCATATGGGTTCCCTCCTCATCCAGGCTGATACTATATGATCCATCTGGATATAATGCCGTTGGATACTGTTGTGCCGTTGCGGACCACTTAGACCCAGTGTATGTTAATGACGCATCAATCGGGTTTAAATTTCCTTGCTTATCGGTATAATGAATCGCCTTTTTACTGAACACCCCTTTTGTATTTCCTTTGTCATCAACAAACTGACTAGAAAACAGCGTTCTTTTGGAGGAGATTTCAGTCCATTGCACAGTCTTATCTTCTACGAATTTTTCAGTGGAATTCGGAGCCAAGGGTGTCCCGTAGGAAAAGACTTGAGCAAATCCGGGGTTTGATACGGCTAAGAGTAGTAGTAGGTAGTAGGTTTTTTTCATTCGGTTCTAAACTCCTTATGTATTACTTGACCTCCGCTTTTCCCGGTTTCATATCCAAGGTATAAAACGGCCACTAAGAAAGCTCCAATGGCCCAGAGGAGGTATTTTTGAAATTTGTTTTTTGCCCAAGAAGCCCACATGGCAAGCAAGGATAACAAGCCCAGCCCATACATGAGGAGCGCAAACAATTCTGCTTTTTCTTCGTGTTCATGGATCCAGTGATGCGTGTTTTTGGGGTATAAGTCTTCAATGGCTTCCTCTGCGCCCTCTCCGGTATTCATAGACAGAAAAGCACCAAGGGCGGCCAGTACGAATAGGAAATATCCAACGCGTTTAAGCAGTTCAGACTTAAAATAAACCCCAAGTAATACAACGAGGATTCCCGCAAAGGGAAACATTAGGGGCAGGTGATTTATTAAATTATGAAGATGCACGTGTTAAATTTAGGTACAAGGTAATAAATAAATTATAAAACACGCCTTGCTTAATATATAGATTTTCAAGGCAAAAAGCTATTTTTGTCGGTATGAAAACCTCATCAATCAAAGAAATAACACAACATGGCCGAGCGCTAATTGGAACCGAAGTAACGGTTAGGGGCTGGGTAAGAGCGTTCCGAAGCAACCGATTCATCCAAATCAATGACGGTTCGTGCCAGGGAAACCTGCAAGCAGTGATTGATTTTACGGCCTTTCCAGAAGAGCTTATCCGTCAAATCTCTACCGCTGCGGCCATAAGCATTGAGGGAGTATTAGTGGAGTCGATAGGTTCAGGACAAGCCGTAGAACTCGAGGTTAAAGCGTTTACCGTGATTGGTGCGGCCCCGGCAGATGAGGTACAAAAAACGGTGATGCAGCCTAAGCGGCACAGCTTAGAATTCTTAAGAGAACAAGCACATTTTAGATTCAGAACAAACACCTTTGGTGCAGTATTTCGAATCCGTCATGCGGTTTCTTATGCCATTCATAATTATTTTCATACGCACGGGTTTTACTACTTAAATACACCCATTATCACCTCTTCCGATGCGGAGGGCGCCGGAGAAATGTTTCGTGTTTCTACCTTGGACCCCGAGAACCCACCGCGCACAAAAGAAGGGGAAATCGATTATAGTCAGGACTTTTTTGGTAGACCTGTAAACCTTACTGTATCTGGACAACTGGAAGCAGAATTAGCCGCCCTAGCGCTGGGCAAGGTATATACCTTTGGACCCACATTTCGCGCTGAAAATTCGAATACGTCACGACATTTAGCCGAATTTTGGATGATAGAACCTGAGGTGGCGTTTAACGACCTTAACGCCAATATGGATTTAACAGAGGATTTCTTAAAGCATATTTGTCGTTTTGTAATGGAAACCTGTTCGGATGACCTACAGTTTTTAAACGACCGGGAAGCCCAAGAGCAAAGCCAAAAACCGCAGCATGAACGCAACGAGTTGAGTTTAATCGAACGCATTCAGTTTGTGATTGACAACCCCTTCAAGCGGCTCTCCTACACCGAAGCCATTGAGGTCTTGAAGAATTCAAACCATTACAAAAAGAAGAAATTCCAATATGATGTGGCGTGGGGGATTGACTTACAAAGTGAACATGAGCGCTATTTAGTAGAAAAAGAATTTAAATGCCCGGTGATTTTAACCGATTATCCTGCGGAAATCAAGGCCTTTTACATGCGTGCCAACGACGATGGTAAAACCGTGGCAGCCATGGATGTGCTGTTCCCAGGAATTGGTGAAATCGTAGGAGGATCTCAGCGGGAAGAGCGCCTAGAGGTGCTACAAGAAAAATGCGCAGCCTTTGGGATTCCCGAAGAAGAATTGTGGTGGTACATGGATACCCGTAAAATTGGTTCAGTCCCTCATGCCGGGTTTGGCTTGGGCTTAGAACGAATGATTATGTTTGTTACGGGGATGACGAACATTCGGGATGTAATTCCGTTCCCTAGAACTCCACAGAACGCAGCATTTTAATGGCGCTCAAACAACATTTAACGCAACGGCAAGATTTACGGCTTTCTCCGCAGCAAATTCAATTGATGAAATTGCTGCAAATTCCTGCCGCAGAATTAGACCAGCGCATTCAGCAAGAAATTGAAGAAAATCCGGCCTTAGAACAAGGAGATGAGCAAGGCGAAGAATCCCTGGACCAACAAGAGCAGGAGGGCGACGAAGAAGCGTTTGATTTTTCCGATTATTTTGATGATGACACCCCCGATTATAAAACACAAGTAAACAATCAGTCAAAAGACGACGAGCAACGAGTGGTGCCATTGTCGGGAGAGCAATCTTTTCAAGACCGCTTGATGGAGCAATTGCAGTTGAATGATCTCACGGAAGATGAAGCAATCATAGCAGAAGTCATTGTAGGAAATTTAGACGAGTCAGGGTACTTGAATCGAACCTTAGAGGCCATAGTTGACGACTTGGCATTTCATTATAACGTCATGGTGGATGAGTTTTCGGTCGAAGGAGTTCTGTATCAAATTCAAGAGTTAGATCCCGCAGGAGTAGCGGCAAGAAGCTTACAAGAGTGTTTGGTGTTGCAAGCGCGTCGGCGACAAGACGGCGGCGAAACCAAGAAATTAGCCCTGCGAATTTTGAAAGAGTGTTTCGAGTATTTTACGAAGAAACATTACGATAAAATCATTGCAAAGCTCAAGATTGATGAGGATCAATTAAAGGAGGCAATTGATGAAATTTTGAAATTAAATCCCAAACCCGGGGGCTCTGCGAAAAGCAATGAGAAGGTGGTTCAGCAAATTATACCCGATTTTATATTAACAGAAACGGATGGCATCTTAGAGCTTACGCTCAATTCTAGAAATGCGCCAGACCTTAAATTGAGTAAAGAATACGAGGTCTTATTGCGTTCCTATTCTGAAGGCGCCAAAACATCAAAAACAGATAAGCAGGCCTTAACGTTTGTGCGCCACAAATTAGATTCAGCGAAGTGGTTTATTGATGCCATTAAACAACGTCAAGAGACCTTATTGTTTACGATGAGTGCCATTTTGGAGTATCAGCAGGCCTTCTTTTTAACAGGCGACAACGCGAAGTTGAAACCTATGATTTTGAAAGACATTGCGGAACTGGTACAGATGGATATTTCAACCATTTCTCGTGTAGCGAATAGTAAATACATTCAGACCAATCACGGGGTATATTCCTTGAAACATTTTTTTTCAGAGTCACTTTCTACGGACAGCGGCGAGGAGGTTTCTACGCGTGAAGTGAAACAAATATTATTGGATGCAGTAGAGAAGGAAGACAAGCGCACGCCATTACCGGATGAGAAACTTATGGAAATCTTAAACCAAAAGGGATATAACATTGCCCGAAGAACCATCGCAAAGTATCGTGAACAACTGAACATTCCCGTTGCTCGCCTTCGAAAAGAATTGTAACTATGAAGCAATTAAGTCACCTGTTTTCTTGGCTTTTTTTACCCTTGTTAATGCCCTTGTATGGCTTGTTGATTGTATTGTTTTATCCCGCGGAGGAACTCGTTCAGCAGGGAATAGGTGTATATGCGCTGCCAATTTCAATAAAATGGATCGTTTTTGGCATGTTTGCGGTCTTTAGCTTGGTTGCACCCGGACTCTCTTTTTTGGGCCTTTATCGATTTAAAATAATTACAACCATAGACATAGAAAACCGCACAGAACGGCTGTACCCTCTGTTAATCATGTTGATCTATGGAATCATGCTGTATTGGTTAATTGGCGAAAGCGACCCAAAACAGCTGTTGCCTGGGTATTTTTTAGCCTTGGCGCTTTCTGGTGTCGCCGTTACCTTGGTGTTTATGGGACTTACTCAAGTATTGAAAATATCGATGCATGCGGGGGGCGCGGGAATATTGACGGGGTTCTTGTATGCATACTTTATGCAGCAACACAATCCTTCCTACCTGTGGGTTGCGATATCCATACTGATGGCGGGAATGGTGATTTCCGCTCGGTGGTATCTTAGAAAGCACACCGCCCTGGAGTTGTTTTTAGGCTACACCCTTGCCGGAATTATTACCTTTGGGGTGGTTTATGTTTGGGGGTAGGGGGATTACTCCACCGTTACTGATTTCGCTAAATTTCTCGGTTGGTCTACGTTGCAACCGCGCATTACAGCAATAAAATAAGACAGCAATTGTAAGGGAACAGTCGCTAATAAGGGAACCAAAACCTCATCGGCTGCGGGGATTTCAATGATATGATCCGCCATGGCGCGCACGTGAACATCTCCTTCGGTCACAATGGCGATGATTTTTCCTTTTCTGGCCTTCACTTCTTGAATGTTAGAAACTACTTTTTCATAGGAATTTCCTTGCGTAGCAATAACAAACACCGGCATGTTTTCGTCAATTAAAGCAATCGGTCCGTGCTTCATTTCGGCGGCAGGATATCCTTCCGCGTGGATATAAGAAATCTCCTTCAGTTTAAGGGCGCCCTCTAAAGCCACAGGGAACGAAGACCCGCGCCCAAGGTATAAGGCGTTAGACGCGTCTTTATAGGCCTTTGCGATGGACTCAATGTGGTCGTTCTTCGCCAAGATTTGTCGAACTTTTTCCGGAATGGCTTCCAGTTCAGATAACAGCTCATGGAAGCGTGATTGACTAATCGTTCCTTTTTTATGAGCCAACTGCAAGGCCATTAAGGTTAATATCGTTACTTGTGCCGTAAATGCTTTCGTAGATGCCACCCCAATTTCTGGTCCCGCATGAGTATAGGAACCCGCATCCGTGATGCGCGAAATGGAGGAACCTACTACGTTACAGATTCCAAGAATGGTTGCGCCTTTACTTTTAGCGAGTTCAAGAGCCGCTAGCGTATCTGCCGTTTCTCCAGATTGTGAAATAGCAATCACCACGTCGTTTTCATTGATGATGGGATTTCGATAACGGAATTCACTCGCGTATTCTACTTCCACATTAATTCGTGCTAAGTCTTCTAGTAAATATTCACCGACTAATCCAGCGTGCCAAGACGTTCCACAAGCCACAATAATCAAGCGATTTGCCTGAATCATTTTTTGCTCATAGTCACGGATTCCACCGAGGGAAATCCATCCTTTTTCAGCGTTTAAACGTCCTCGAAAACAGTCTTGTATCGAACGCGGTTGCTCGTGTATTTCTTTTAACATGAAATGCTCGTAGCCCCCCTTTTCCAAGGCTTCAAGTTCTAATTCCAGTTTTTGAATGTACGGAGTTTTGGGTTGGTCACCAATGTTATACAGCTTCAAGCCCTCTTTGCGATCAATCACGGCAATCTCCTCATCTTCCATATAGACCACATTCTTAGTGTATTCTACAATCGGAGAGGCATCCGATGCACAAAAATATTCACCATCTTCTCCAATACCCACCACGAGCGGACTACTTTTTCTTGCAGCTACAAGGCGGTCTGGAAAGTCGCTTGAGATTGCCACAATGGCATATGCACCCACTACATGATTTAGGGCAATGCGCAGTGCTTCACCAAACCAAACGCCTTCTTTTTTAGCGATGTCATCTACCAAATGCACCAACACTTCCGTATCGGTTTCACTGCGAAAACTATATCCTTTGTTTATCAATTCCTTTTTAATGGAATCGTAGTTTTCAATAATTCCGTTGTGAATGATGGCTAATTTTCCGTCGGTTGCATAATGCGGGTGTGCATTCACGTCGTTGGGTTCACCATGAGTAGCCCAGCGGGTGTGGCCAATTCCAGCCGCACCGGAACAATCCTTCTCCGTGGCAAAAGCCTCGAGGTTAGAAACCTTTCCTTGTTTTTTATATATGTTCAGGGTGCCGTGTGCATTCAAGGCAATTCCAGCGGAGTCATATCCGCGGTATTCAAGGCGCTTCAATCCCTTTATGATAATGGGGTAGGCGTCTTTAGCGCCAATGTATGCAACGATACCACACATAATTAGAAGTCGGTATAAGTGATAATAATTTTCGGACGCATCTTGTTGATGGTGTTCGGCCCGTTAAAGATAATCCGTTCTGCGGAATTCACGAAGAATCGGGGAGAAACAATTAATCCGGTGTTCTCAATGTCTTTGTTAATTACAGCTTGCACATAGGACTTTAAATCTGCAGAAAATTCCTTTTTGCTTTCTGAATAAACGCCAAGCACTCCGGTGTTGATATACCCTTGAGAAACGGCGGTTTTTTTTGTGGCAAAAGAAACGGTTGAACCGGGCTTATATTTACTTCCCAACTGAAACTGAATCGGTAAGTGAATCTCTGCGCGATGGATTAATTGGTTTTCTGTGAATTGGTTTAGTCCCGGGATTACTACTTTGGCCCTCACGCCAAAGGCTTGGGCATAGAATTCTTGCAGCCCTTGGGAAGGGTTGTTAATGACCTGTTCAACGGCCGAACCGTTTCGATTAATGTTTACGTGAGAAAAGTCGGCACACGTTGAATTCATTAAAAAGTCGTAAGTTTTTTCTACCCCGCCTTGGCGGTAATAAATCGTTAGTTTAGTCCCAGGATCGTTGAGGTTAAAATAGAAAACCCCGCCTTGTCCAACACTTTGAGACCCGTTGTTCGTTTGTACTAATAAGCCTTTAAAATAACTTTGAAAATTCGTGTTGCTTGCGAAGGTGGAGCTTCCATTGGTTGCTTCGGCAATAAACTGTTTTGCAAGGTTGGTGTCTAGGGGAATGCGCAATTGTGCTTGCACACTGTCGTCCCCAATAATTGTGAAATTCAAGGGGTCTGGCGTGATGGTTTCTTTTCCTGCGGGAATTAAATTGGTGTTGTTGTATGCTTTGGTTGAAAACTGGTAATAGGTAGAATCATTGGAAAGTGCATCGGTCAATTCAAACACTTCGAATTGTTGTGCATTTAAAGCGCCGTAATATCCGGCATATTCCAATCCAAGGATAAAAGAGTCTACCACAATGGCAGAAGGATCGCCAAAATTTGGGTTTACTCCAGCCAAGCGGAGTTGGGTGTAAAAGGAAGAGGTAAATGTTCCAAACTTCGGGTCGTTGTAGCTTCCCAGGACCACATTGGCCGCATTATCGGTAATCATGCTGTCTTCAAGAATTACGGAAGTGGCCAAATAAAAGGTGTCGGTTGTCACTCCGTTTAACAGGACGTCTGGACCTAACAACTCTTTACCTAACAACTGATCTTTCTTTTTACAAGCCAGAAGCGCAAGTGTTAGAAGGAAAAGGAGTGAATACCTCATGGGCCTTTACGAGTTGATAACAGCGCTAGAATCTAATACCCGATCGAAAAATGCAGAAAATGTTTTTGCTTCGTGTTCTTCGTTGATGTAATCTTGTTTCAAGATGTTTGCTTCATCGAAAATGGTTCGAAGGGCAGGATCTAGGTTGGCTTCAGCCACGGTAACGCCATCGCAATGGTCTAGGATTAATTTAGTGTATGAAATAAAATCCGTCTCCTTGCTTTTTTCTAATACAGATTTCGGAAACCCGTCAAATTTGAGTTTTTCATGGAATCGCGCATCGAGGGGCTGATCAAATTTTTCGTTGTATAGGTTGTACACCACTTTTGTTTCCTTAAAGTGAGGGTCTTTTTTATAGAAGTGTTTGATGTATAGCGCCATCATTCCAGAAAACCAACCGTTGCAATGAATTACATCGGGTTGCCAACCAAGTTTTTTAACGGTTTCTAACACTCCTCGAACAAAAAAGATGGAACGCTCGTCATTGTCAACGCAACAAGCTCCGTCTTCTTCATGCAGGATTTGTTTACGCTTAAAAAAGTCATCGTTATCAATAAAATACACTTGCATTCGCGCAGCAGCTACGGAGGCCACCTTGATAATGAGTGGATGATCCTGATCATCGATTGATAAATTTAACCCAGAAAGCCGAATCACTTCGTGCAACTGGTGGCGTCGCTCATTGATGACCCCATACCTCGGCATAAACACACGAATTTCCTTTCCTTCTTCTTGGGTTGATTGCGCAATCCTTCGGGTGAAATTAGAAACTTCAGTTTTAGTTAAGAAAGGGGAAATCTCTTGAGAGACGAACAATACGCGTTTTTTTTCCATCGAGCCTCTACACTTATTTAAGGATGCAAATTTACGGAAAACTTATGAAAGTTCCTAAAAACGAATAGCTTTGTTTCCTTGTACCCAACGGAATGAGTCAAATTATAACGAATAAAGCACACTTAGAGGAGACGCTTCATCCTTACCGTCAACAAGGCGTTTCTATTGGTTTTGTACCCACGATGGGCGCCCTTCATGCGGGTCATGCGTCATTGATGTATGCGGCAAAGCAAGAAACATCCCTGCTGGTGTTAAGCATCTTTGTGAATCCGCGACAGTTTAATGATGCCTTAGATTTTGAAACCTACCCCAGGACCCTCTCAGAGGATATTGCTTGTGCCACAACCGAGGGGGTTGATGTTATCTATCTTCCACAATACGATGAGCTTTTTTTGGAAGATTCTCCAGCGTCTAAGGTGACGCTTAACGGGTTGGATTTACCGATGGAAGGAAGCGCTCGTCCTGGACATTTCAGGGGAGTGGTGGAGGTGGTGTATGCCTTATTTAAGCATGTAAACCCAAGCAAGGCGTATTTTGGCCAGAAAGATTTTCAACAATTGGCGATCATTCGAGCGATGGTTAATTCACTAAACCTGCCGGTATCGATAGTTTCTTGCCCCACCCTAAGAGAAGCGGATGGCTTAGCCATGAGCAGCCGTAATCTTCGGTTATCTACTTCAGAACGGCAAGAGGCCCTAGTGCTATACAAGGCATTGTCTTTTGTAAAAGACCATTGGCGTTTGCTCGCTCCGGAGGTTTTAATGGAACAAGCCAAACAACTCATTACTGAATCAGCACTTCGGCTGGATTATTTGCTCCTCGTGGACCCAAACACCCTGTTGCCGATTGACAATAATGCGCAATCTGCGGTAGTGTGTGTTGCTGCGTATTGCGGTGAGGTACGACTTATTGATAATATGCTTTTGTCAGCCGATTGAATTCCCTTACTTTTGTGCCGCCCAAAGGCAATTAATTATGCAAATTCAAGTATTAAAATCGAAGATTCATCGGGTGACAGTAACCCAGGCGGAATTAAACTATATTGGAAGTATAACCATTGACGAGCGCTTAATGCAGGCAGCAAACCTTATTGAAGGAGAGCGGGTTCAAGTGGTTAACATCAACAATGGAGAACGCTTAGAAACATACGTTATTACAGGCGCCAAAGATTCAGGCACCATTTGTTTAAATGGTCCTGCCGCGCGAAAAGTGGCGGTTGGCGATGTCGTAATCATTATTAGTTATGCTACCATGGAGTTTGAAGAGGCGAAATCTTTCAAACCCACCTTAGTGTTCCCGAATGAACCTTCTAATTTGTTAGTGCCGTGAGTCGCTTAGCCTATGTTCAGGCGAAGGTAATCACCCTGCATCAAGCCGCGCAGATGGCAGAATTGCATCGCGTAAAAAATCTAAAAATCGTTTTCACGAATGGATGTTTTGATCTGTTGCACCTTGGGCACATCACCTATTTAGCCCAAGCCGCATCGTTAGGGGACAAGCTCTTTGTGGCGGTGAATGATGACGCGTCTGTTCGCGCCCTAGAGAAAGGAGAAAATCGTCCGATTAACCCTGAGCTTGCTCGAGCGATGGTACTGGCTTCTCTAGGATTTGTGGACCATGTGGTGGTATTTAGTGAGAGCACCCCATTAAACACCATTTTAGCGTTAAAACCGGACCTTGTCGTTAAAGGAGGGGATTATGATGCGGAGATTTCAGACCCAACGGACAAGCGTTATATCGTGGGTAAAAACGAAGTAAACTCTTGGGGGGGTAAAGTGCAAACCATTCCTTTAGTGGACGGATATTCAACTACAGCCTTACTTGCTAAGCGATAGGCGTTCGGAACTCAGTTTAAAAAATACCACAAACCCAACGAGCAAATCAAAGTTGTAAAACAAGTCTTCTGCGGGAATGGTGATGATTCTCCAGCCGGAGAATTCAGCGGGGTTATACCACACCACAGGCAGCGTGGTAGCGGCACCGGTAAGTAAGCCATTTACTACAAGAAAAGGGAGCAAACAAACTAAAAAGGAAATCACGAACTGGCTTAGCCAGGAAGGGTTATAAATCAACAGGGTAACGCTGAGTAACATCGCGAGTAGAACGGCAGAAAGCGTATACCAGCCCGTAGGTTGCTGCATCAATAAGCTTAACCCGAGCAGCAAAAATACCCCAAAAAATACGCGGTTAAATAGGGCCTTATTCTTCGGTTGAAAATAGGCTCCGATTACTTCAAAAATGAACATACAATTGTATGGAACAATCACAAAAAACAAGACCTCTTCAAGCGGTAGACGTCCTAAGTACAGGCCTGCCGTATGCACCAAGGTAAATCCCCAAACTCCTTTTTCTGTAAACCATTGATCCCAAATCAAAAACAATCCAGATACCAAAACAATGGGAATGATGAGGTGTCGTACCCGTTTGTAATAAGCAACTTTCTTATCAAAACTCAGTGCAAGGGGGCCTAAGAACGCAAACAATAAAATGTACCCGTAGTAACTCATGCGTTGCGTCGCTGGGCTTCGTATGATTTTTTTGCTTCCCGGTAAAATTTAGGAGGAACGATCAACATCCCAAAGCAGGCACCCTCCTCTTTGTCTTGGTTTTTATGATGTACCTTATGTGCTTTTCTAATGGCATAAAAATAGGGGTGATCAATGTTCCTAAGAAATTTGTATCGGCGATGTATATATACGTCGTGTACCAGAAAATAAGCAATGCCGTACAGGGCAATGCCATAACCCATCCAAACGGTTGGGTAAAAATCATACATCATTCCAAGCATGATTCCTAGCCAAGAGGGAATGGCATAAATCAAAAAGAACACATCGTTTTTCTCAAAAAAACCCGCTTCCACTTGATGGTGATCCCGATGAAAGTACCACATTAAACCATGCATCACATATTTATGTGTAAACCACGCCATGAATTCCATGCCGAAAAACGTTGCGAATAAAACGATAGGACCCCACCAATACATTATAATAACAGTTGAATTGTGAAAAATAAAACTAAGAGAATAAACAACGCGACGGAGGTGTTGTTCACTTTCGGCTTTCCAATTTTAATGAAAATCCAATTCGTAACGAGTGAAACAAGAAACCAACACACAAAATTATACACCGGAATAATTCCGTTTTTCCAATGCCAAAAATCACTACTTACGGCTACCGGTTCCATCAGCCAGTCCATGGCGGTCATTAACAGCGCACTGCCAAGCACTTGAAACGCCAATTGCTTGAATATTTTAGATCCGATTGCACTGGTCAAGGCAGATAACATGGCCCAATTCACGCCAATGATCAATGGAACATGAAGCAGTTTGGGCCCCAGGTTCGCGCCATACCAGTAAGTACCAAAGAGCATGGAAGTATGAACGCCAATCCACTCCACGGCAAATCCGATAGTAAACACCAACGCACTTGCCAGAAGCACTTCGTTTTTCCAACGATACGCGTTTAATAAGACCAAGAAGGAAATAAGCAGGGTATAGGCACTGAGCGGTAACACATGGGATCGTAGCCCTGGAATAAACATAGCCGTGAGCCCAACCGAATAAAGGATGATTAATACCAGTATACCGAGTCGTTCTTTTTTCATACGATTCTTCCCTTGATGGCGTGTTCTATGGATTCTTCTAAGCTGAAAAAAGAATTTGGCATCAGTTTTTTAAGCTTGTTGGAATTATAAATTCGTGTAGCGTAGGCCGCACGCGCGGATTCTATTGTCATTCCTTGACGTTTTTTGCGAAGCAAGGAAAGGGTTTCCATAAGGTATGAAACAGGAATTGCAAGCCATTTCGGTGCGTAAATTCGAGGAGGTTTTTTGCTCATAGCCCGAGTTATGGCTGTAAACAACCCGCGAAAGTCTTTGTTTGAACCCGTGCACAAAAACCGCTCATTTCGAATATTAGATTCCATCAAAAACACCATGGAGGTAGCTACGTCTCGCGCATCTACCGTTGCGTTGCTGCCAGACGGATAAAATGGAATGCCATTTTTTGCTACTCGAAACATTTCCATAGACCCCTCTTCCCACGGCCCGGGTCCGATCACCGTACACGGATTTATAATGACAGCATTTAAGCCTTCTTCCATTCCTCTCCACACCTCTTTTTCCGCCCCGAATTTAGCCACAGAATACCCGCTGTTTGTGTCTGAAGCCTTCCAAAGGCAGGTTTCATCGATTTCCCCAACCGGGTTTTGTCCAACTGCAGCAGTTGAGCTCACATAACAAAGCCTTATGTCTGGAATATCCAAGCACGCATTGACTACGTTGGCCGTACCTTCTCTGTTGATTTGAATG
>DBCM01000120.1 GCA_002293045.1 Flavobacteriales bacterium UBA958
GCGCCGCTGACAGGTATGGTTAAAATCCACGCCCATAATAAGTTGATGGTAACGCCCCACCTTACCGCACTTAAACGGCGAGTGGCTCCAACTCCAATGATTGATCCCGTAATGGTATGCGTTGTGGATACAGGAATGCCAAAGTTTGAAACGGTAAAGAGGGTTAGAGCTCCGGCGGTTTCTGCACAAACACCTTCCAATGGAGTTACTTTCGTGATTTTTGAGCCCATGGTTTTTACAATTTTCCACCCGCCCATTAAGGTTCCAAGGCCAATCATGAGATAGCATCCAAATGCAATCCAAAAAGGCATGGTTTCCGAGTGCACTTTGGTGTCAATTTTATATCCTGACCGTAGCCTGTCTTTTTGGTCTACCACACTATTAAATACTCCAGCGTAGACGTATTTTCTATTCAAGCGATTCCCGTAAAAGATAACCGCTCGGGTTTGGGCATCATGCAGGTTCTTACCGTTTAGATAAACTTCGAGTTGATGCAGGGAATCTTTAATGCTTTTCAATGAATGATGGGGTACTCCGGCGTTTGCTACCAATTGACCATTCTTATCAAAGATGCGGTTACCTTGTGGATCAATAATCTCTTTTTCCACCTTAAAATAGATGGCAGTATCTAGGGTAGCACATTCCGGTTTAAACTTTGCCAATTTTCCATCAGAATTGTGGTATTTAACCTGAACCAATTCGGTTACAGTAAATTGTTTACCAATTTCATCTTCTTTTCCGTCTTTTCTAGCTTGGTTTCCATAAACCAATAATGCGGCACAAATAATACCCATTACTTTTTGTGAATCTGCTCCCCCATGACCAAGGGAAAATGCAGCGGAAGAAAGTAACTGTAATTTTTTGTGCATGCTCGCCTCCCGCAAGGAAGACGGACGATTGCGGTATAAAATGTACTGGTAGGTGTAAACAAGAATGAAAATTAAAATCATTCCACCGAGGATATACATCATGATGGGTTTGATATCCAAAAACTCAATCATATAAACCATAGTAAACATCGTAATGGCACTTAGGGCAATGATTACCAGCATTTTGTACCAAAAATTCCGGGCAATGGTTACCACAGTAATCAAATACGAGATTAAACCGCCAATGATGGGAGCAAGAAAGATAAATAGGATGACCACCAAAATTTGTTTTCCTGCGATCACACCAAACCCAGCCCATAGAGATCCTTTCGCAATGGCGACGTGTGTTACTGCCGCTCCTGCAAATCCTCCAATGAGGGTATGTGATGAGGAGGAGGGGATCCCCAACCACCAAGTCAATAAATTCCATGCGGTAGCAGCTAACAATCCCGCGAGAATCACCCATAAATCAATGGCCGTATTATCCACTGTTTTTGCCACCGTATTGCCCACACTCATGTCAAATACCCAGAACGCTAATACGTTGAAAAACGCGGCCCAAATTACTGCTTGAAACGGGGTTAGTACTTTAGTAGAAACCACCGTTGCTATTGAATTTGCCGCATCATGAAATCCATTCACGAGGTCAAACAGTAAGGCAATAACAATAACAACAATGAGGAGGGTGAACATCTGTTACTGGGTTAAGCGAATTTCACAACAATGGACTCAATAACGTTACCGGCGTCTTCACATTTGTCAGTGGCTGTTTCCAATACCATGTATAACTCACGACGCTTGATCAATTCTTTGGCATCTACATCCGAGTCAAACAAACGCTCAATACTCATATCGAAAATGGCATCGGCACTGTTTTCTGCGCTGTTGATTTTTATCACACAATCAATAATTTTCTGTGTATTCTTGAGGTTTCTTAACTCCATAACGGCCTGTTTCAGCGCAACCACTGCCTCTAAGATAGCCTTAGAGCTTTTTTGGATTCCTTCGTCTTGTATGGGGTCGATTTTATAAAAATTGATTTTTTTACCCGCAGAATAAATATAATCCGCTACGTCATCCAATGCCGTAGCAAGACTGTGTATATCCTCGCGATCAAAGGGGGTAATGAAATTTCTTCCGAGTTCAACAAAAATTAAATGCGTGATGTTGTCATTGTCATGCTCGATGTCGTGCATTTCTTTAATCAGCGCTTCCCGTTTATTGTAATCAGCCTCGTGAACCACTTGAACCAATTTTTCCGCAATTAATTCCAGGTTATTGCTTGCATTTTCGAAGAGGTTGTAAAATACTTTGTCCTTGGGTAAAAAGTAGCTTAAGAATCCAGCCATAATTAATTATTTTTCCAAATGTATTAAGCCCACTTGATATTTTTTAGGCTATGGAGCAATGTTAACTTAAAGGTAACATAACCCGAGGTACGTCGTGTAGCAGTTCAAAGCAACTGTAACGCACTGCACCTTAGATCTTCCGTTCAAGCAACATGGCCACTAAAATAATACAATATTTGAAACTTATGGGTTACTGCGCAGCCTCAAAGTTCTTAGAAACAACATCCCAATTGATCACATTGAAGAAGGCCTCGATGTAATCCGGTCTGCGATTTTGATAATTTAAATAATACGCGTGTTCCCAAACATCCAACGCTAAGATGGGGGTGCCTTTGCATCCTTCGCCCATGAGTGGATTGTCTTGGTTTGCCGTTGAACAAACTTCTAAGGTTCCGTTGCTTACACAAAGCCACGCCCAACCTGATCCAAACCGTGTGGTTGCCGCTTTTGCAAAGGCGTCTTTGAATGCCTCAAAAGAACCAAAGGTCGCATCGATTGCTTCCGCTAAAGGGCCCGCTGGAGTGCCTCCACCGTTAGGGCTCATAATTTCCCAAAACAGGTTGTGATTCCAAAATCCACCGCCGTTGTTTCGAATTGCCGGTGTATCCGAACAGTTCGCTAATATTTCTTCAATGCTCGCATGTTCCAAAGCAGTGCCAACAATGGCATTATTTAAATTGGTGGTGTATGCTTGGTGATGTTTTGAATGGTGGATTTCCATGGTACGCGCATCCATGTGAGGTTCCAGTGCGTCGTAGGCATAAGGTAATTTAGGTAGTTCGAAAGCCATGTTTTTAATGTTAAATGTTTGTACAAAGTTACAAATAAGTCGTCCTTATTGAACAATAATTTTACAAAAGTCCTTTTGCTTTTAAGCTTAGATATTTATTAATCACCGCCGTGGATAATTCTTCTGGTTTAGTAAGAATGGTTTGAATTCCCATGGCATTCAGCTGTTTCGCCATTTTTTCTTTTTCAATAATCATTTTACTCGCAAGTACGCCTTGGTAGAAGCGGCGTTGATTATCGGGCTTCAAGCTTGAAAATTGTTCAAGTTCTTCATTTCTGAACAAGACCACTACCAACAGGTTCCTTTTTTTAAGTTGTAGCAAATAGGGTAGAGAGCGCTGTAAGGTAAACGGATTTTCAAAATTAGTAAACAAAAGCAGTAAGGATCGGGTCCGAACCTTATCTGATATATGTTGCTGTAACAATTCGAAATTCGAATCTTGAAAGGTTGTTTTTTGCGCATACAACTGATCCAGGATTTTCTTCAATTGATTTCGTTTATTGGATGCAGGGAGCGTTGTCCCGAGTTTGTCCGAAAAGGTGAATAACCCAATTTTATCGCTTTTGTGCAGGCAAATGTTAGACAATACTAAGGTTGAATTGATTGCGTAGTCGAGCATTGTAAGTCCCAAGGATTCCATTTGCATGATGCGGCCCTTGTCGATGATGCAATATACATTTTGTGATTTCTCTTCCTGGTATTGGTTCACCATGAGCTCATTTTTCCTGCTGGTCGCTTTCCAATTGATGCTTTTTATTTCATCACCCGGCACATAGGTTCGAATTTGCTCAAACTCACGTGACATCCCGATTTTACGTACCCGCCTTATGCCCGTTTGAAGTTTGTTTTGTTGAAACAGCATCTGTTCAAAGCGCTTCATTTGTAAAATTGAGGGGTAAACATGCACGGGTGTTTGGTGGGGATAGATGGTTCTTCGTGCAAGTAAGCCGAAAATTGATTTAGTAAAGATGTAGGTATCTGTAAACGTATATACTCCCCGTTTCTTCGGGATGTAATCGTAAGTGATTTCGATGCTCTCCAAGGGGTTTAATGATGCGTCGTAGTGTGTGTTACGTGCTTGCATGTCCATCGGAAATCCTTCGTATACCGTAACCCAAATTCGTGCTTTTCCAACATTCGTTAAGCTAATTTTAATGGGATTTTGGTCGCCTAAACTCAGTTTTTCTTGATAGTGTTTAACGTATTTCACGGGTTTTACCACCACAAACAAGAACAGCAGATCAACCAATAAGAGCAGTCCAAGGCCAAAAAAGGATATCGCTGATAGCCAGATTATTGTTGGAGCGACATATCCAAGTGCTGTAATCACTGTGGCGACCCCAAACCCAATGAAAAACCGATTATTTAAGCTGATTTGACGCATCGAATTTATCTGGGAATTTCAATTTCAGCAAGGATCTGACGGATAACTTCGTTCGTTGTTATTCCTTCCATCTCTGCCTCTGGCGTAAGAATAATTCGGTGTGTTAATACAGGAAGTGCAATATATTGGATGTCTTCGGGGGTAATGAAATCACGTCCGCGAAGCGCAGCCAGCGCTTTTCCGGCCCGCAACATGGAAAGGGAAGCGCGTGGAGAGGCCCCTAAATATAGTTTTGGGTGGCTTCTGGTCCGGTGAGTAATTGCCGCGATATATTGAATTAGGCTGGCTTCAACTACCATTTCTTGCATCAAGGAATGAACCCGTTTGATGTCTTCCCCGGAAAACAGCGGTGTGATCAGGTCCATGTCAACCGGACCATTGGACGCTTTGTAACGCGTTAATATCTGTGATTCTTCCTCTAAGGTCGGATAATTCATAGTAATCTTGAAAATAAATCGGTCTAACTGTGCCTCCGGTAAGCTGTAGGTACCTTCTTGTTCAATAGGGTTTTGTGTGGCGATCACTAAAAATGGAAATTCCATGGGATATTGCGTCCCGTCAAAGGTGATTTGTCGCTCTTCCATCACTTCAAACAAGGCCGCTTGCGTTTTTGCGGGGGCTCGGTTGATTTCATCGATTAATACGATGTTTGAGAATATCGGACCTTTATTAAAAATAAATTTACCGTCTTTCATGTTGTAAACACTCGTTCCGATTACATCCGAAGGCATTAAATCCGGAGTAAATTGTATTCTAGAAAAATCAACCTTCATCAAGTGTGAAATTAATTTTGCACTCAAGGTTTTTGCAACCCCAGGCACCCCTTCGAGCAACACATGTCCGTTCGCAAAAATTCCGGCTAATAATAATTCCACCACGTGTTCTTGTCCAATCACATGTTTTCCGATTTCAGACCGAAGTTCGGTTACTTTTTGTGCAACCCATAATAATTCGGAACTGTTGCGTTCAAAGCTGAGTTTATCCATTGGTTGTTGTTCTTCCATAACTTTTTTGTTTAATTAAGGTGATTAATGAGGTATAGGCATTCTTATCGTAATCCCACGTTGGTAAGACCAGTTCACTTCCCCCGTTCTCTTGTACCATTGCGACCCTGCGACCCTGCTCATCGTATGAGATTTTACAGGGAATGGGCGCGCCAAAAAGGGGGTAAAAAGCAGCGGTTTCTTGAGACAATACGCGCAACAAGGGCCTTCTAAAACGCCAAATTCCGAGTCCGAATAACAAGGCGCCAATTACGGCAAGACCCGGTCCAAGGGCATTCGAATGGGCGAGGCTGTAGCCTCCAAAGAATATGAGTACAAAGCCCATAAACACATAAATAAAACTGATTACGGAGTTACGTCCGAGCATAAAAGGAAAGTGCATAGGGTTCGTGCGTCCCCTGAGAATACCCGCTTGTTCTAGAAACAAATGGGTTCGGTTGGCCGTTAGATATACATGGGACATTCCCACCTGTTCACTGGAAGGATGGAGTAAATGCAGGGTTTCTTGCACCAATGAGGCTTCTATACTTGTTTTATCTTTCAAGGTCTGCACCTGCTCTTCTATGGAATATTTACTAATGTCTACATAGAAGGAGCGTTGAATGGCATGAAAAAATTGCTGCTTAACCAAATTAAACGCAACAAGGGGGGATTCATGAGTTTGATAAATGGAGGCAAGGGTTTGTATATAGTTAGACGTGAGCCTGCTGGGTGCTTCTGGCAGTGGGATAATGGCTTGTTTTCTTTTCCCAGCAAAAAATACAAGCAATAACAAGCCAAGCAACAACGCAAACACGGCATTTTTCAATGGGGGGTGTTCATTAATTAACTTTAGCAAAGACCGCTCTTCCTCTGGGCTTGTTTGTTCCCAAACATAGTTCGATTGCCAATTGAGGGTCGCGTAACTCAAAAACAAGACGCGGTCGTAGGTTCTGAGTTTACTGGCGAGCAGTTTGGCATGTGCCAACCCAGCGGGATTTAAGAGTTGATAATTAACGAGGGCCCTTGGAAAAAACCCAACAAGTACTTCACCGGATTCAAGCGGAAAGGTAGTTTCAACGACAAGGTCTTCATTCCGAAACAGGGGCGGTTTGTTACACGCTTGTAACCCAAAGGTTCTGCCATAGATGGTATCGGCCTGATATATATGATGTAAGGTGTAGGTTTTTTCGCGTGCAGTCAACGCAATTTCATTGGAATACCCATAGCTAAGCGTTCCTGTTAGCGCGAGGCTGTCATAAACCCATTGGTAGGTTTTGTTCGCAAAGAGCATTAAGCCATCCCCTTCTTTTACCTTGGCAATAATGTGTCGAAATTGTTTGGGTTCTAAGGTAACCGTATCACCAATCAGCACATACAAGGTTTTAGTCGGCTTGTCTAAGAGTGTATCCAGCATCTGTTCATTCGAAACGTGCTGAATTTTTTTGGAGGCAGCGCGTTGTTGTAACAGCGTATTAAAGTAGTATAAACCATAGGGATCTTTACTGTCAATCCCATACCGAGTATGCCAGTCAGAGCTTTGATGCCCAAGTGTCCCCTGTGTGTTTTTGCCTTGAATAAAGTAAATGATTATTCCACCCAGCAAGAAGAGCGCTGCAATTCCGATGTATATACCTCGTTTATTCATGGGACTTCAAGGTGTTTAGGAATGCACGTAAGGTGGGCTCCACTTCGTTGAACCGATGTTTATCTATTTCGTATTCCCCGTACCAGATTACGTCGAATACATGAATGCACGCACTAAAAGGGGTATAGTACGCCTTGTTTTTTAGTCCCATCAGGTATTCGTGATTCGTTTTTTCCCGGGTCCATTTGATTTGATTTAATCGAATTAATTCCTTTAAAATCAGTGTGAAATATACCCGAACAGCCTCCCTGTATTTTTCCTTCATCAAGGCCTGTTTTAGACGGTGTTCTAAGTCTATTACCGGAACAATTTCGGGATTCCAATACTCATCGAATTTTTTAAAATTATTCATGGATTTACCTGAATTTTTAAGTATCAGGTAAAAGATGATAAATAACCCAAATCCCACAACGATGAAGAGAAGCACATTTAAAATCCAGGGGGGCATTGTCCCCGGTTCAGGGATATCCGGCTCATCAAAATCAGGCCCCTCCATGGTGGGCATTTCCGGGAGTTCAGGTTCTTTCAACAGGTTCTTTTCTCTGGCCTGTTTTTTGGAAAGATGCGCTTGATATTTTTCGTGATAATATGCTAAAATACTGTCAGAATATGCGTGTTTATCCTCCAGTTCTCCATCAGAAACATCCTTAGATTGAATGATTCCTCCCGAACCATTGTTCCACTCTTTTTTTAATTTTTGGTTTCCTTGTTTGGTATATCGCGTGTTTTTCAGCGCTTCCTCAATGCCATCTTGGGCATGAAGTACACCGAAACATCCGATAAAGCAATAAATAATCAGCGTCAATTTCATGATTCTTGCACCTCCACGTGCTCTTTTAATCGACTGCGTTCCCCGAAAAATCGCCCTTCTTTTTTCAGGTTGACGGCCTCGCGTTTCTCAAGCGTAGAAAAATAAGACAAGATTATTAATACCATCCAAAATACAAGGCTCAAGGTGAAAGCAAGCAAGTAAATAATTTCACGCAATAGATTGGTCCAGAAAACGCTATTGAGTCCTGCCTTATCCATAAATGGAGTTAAGCCTTGGGTGATAAGGTCTAAGAGGTCAGGCACCTCGTTTTGTATACTAAACACTGCAGCGATCGGCTGTACAGCGATTGCTACAGTGCCAACTCCCAGGACGCTTAAGAACAGCAGGGAGAAAAAAGATCGGCTGCTATACCTCAGTCCTTTTTTTAACCCAAGACGTATTTCGTGGCTTGGAAATGCCAAGGAAACGGGGAGGTAAAGGGCAAAAGGAAGCAAGGTTAAAGAAGGCAATAAGATGTACCACGGCAAAAGAAATATAGGGGTAAGGATGACGATTAATACGGCAAAAGTGCGCACAAAAAATCGACGAAAATAGGCGTTTAAGGGTAAATCGGTTAGGCCTGCTTTTACCAAGAAAAAATGATAAACGATTAAAAAATTTCCGGTAATTAATCCAATCCAACTGATGAGGGCAAATACATCGGTGCTTGTTCCGAGTGCGTACCCGAGTATAAACGACAAATGGCTGGCCCAATCAAACCAATATACAAAGGTTAAATCATCCGGAAATAAGAACGCCCGAGTTGCAATTAGGAGTAAACCAATCGGTATAGTAAATAGGAATACGGGTTTTAAAAGCGCACTAAAGGATTCAAAAAACAACATAATTCCTTGGCGATATATTTGCCAAATCGAACGAACTGACAAGAGTTGAATCGATTCTGGATGAGGTTGTTTAAAATTTGTTTCTTCGAACAAGCGCTCCGGATATCGCTGGGCTTGGTACATGGGGAGGAAAACGTATAAAAATCCAATTAGGCCAAAGGAACCGATAATGATCGTCCATTTAGAAACATCAGGCAGGGTGTCATAATTTCGTGTAACATAACTTTCCAGGTATCCAGCCAGCACAATAAAAGGAAGGATACTAAGCATGATTTTAGCGCCGCGAGAAAAACTCGACCTAAAGGCTTGAATTCTAGAAAAACTACCAGGAAAAAGCCATCCCGCTCCAGCGGTAATTCCTGCACCCGCCGAAAGCGCTATGCTCGAGATTTCAAATGCCCCATGGATCCAAATCCCAAGGAAACTTGTAATCAGCAATCCTTTTTTAAGAAACATATGCTGGAAGGCCCCGAGCATGACGCCATTTCCAAAAAGCATGACCTGAGTTCCGAGGGTAAATATGATCCCAGCGAAAAACGTTAAAATAGATACCATGAGGTTATTACCCGTGATTTGTATGAACATCATGAATGAACTGCTATTCTCGTATATGCCAAGCGGGTTTCCTTTTGCAATATTCTGCATGGTAGTTTCAACATACCCTTCACCCAATACGGTTGCTGTGAATTCTGGATAAACGCTGCTAGAAATCCATCCCAAGGCGATGTAGGCTAAAAAGCTTATCAAGGCAAATCCCATGTACTTTTTGGCGCGATAGAGCTCCAAGGGGAGTTCAATGATCCAAAAATCAAGGACATTTCTTAAGGAAAATTTTTGGTATTTATTTACCCCAATAAACACCCGCTGGGCCAATTGATTCAAATAAACTCGAATTGTCCGCCGAGAATAATAGGTTTGGGCAAACCCTAAATCGTCCGTAATATCTAAATATAAGGCACTCAGTGCTTCGGGATCACTCGAAAGGTCTTTTTGCATCGACTCAAAGCGCTCCCACTTTTCCTTGTTTTTTCCAACGAATTTTGATTCTTTCAAAGCGCTCTAAAGGTACACTTTTACGGCTAAATGTCACTTTTTTTCGGTGTTAGTTACTTAAAATATACCGCAGAGCCCTCTTGTCTAATTGAAGCACAAGGCGCGAAGAACCTGAATTAATTGGTAACTTCGACGGAAAACCCCGTCCTTGATGTTTCGATTTCTCTTTTTGTTTTTCTTTATACCTAATCTTGGGTTTGGTCAACACACGGTGAAACTAATGGTTGGCTCAGCACCCTTTCAATTGCATACCAACTATCATATAAATGGAACAGACTCCATCCATTTGGATCAATTTAAATTTTATGTGGGTAATCAACGCGGTGATTTTCAGTTGGTAGATGCTTCTGACACCACAACCTATAGCCTGCCTTTTACCGACAAGAAGTTACTCATCGGGATGGATAGCCTAGCCAACACCTCGGGTAAGCTTGATGGAGCCTTTGATCCGCTACTCGGAATGTATTGGGCGTGGAATACCGGATATATACAATTGAAAATAACAGGAAGCTATCACCGTCAAGGCGCCAAAGCATCGTTTGATTATCACATTGGAGG
>DBCM01000117.1 GCA_002293045.1 Flavobacteriales bacterium UBA958
TTGTCGAAATTTGTAAGACTAAGGTACAATATTGTTACTAATGAATACCGCTTTCGTTTGAAACACATGAGATTTTATACAATACTTACGGTTCTGTTTCTTGGCTTTAACGCGAGTGCGCAGCAGTTCAAAGCCATTTTGTCCGGAGAAACTCGGGAAGAGAATCGGCGCATCATTGCCGGAGCTACCATTTATCTGATCCAAAACCAACAAACCCTTGGTTCAAGCTTGAGCGATGAAACCGGTGAGTATTTGTTGTCAGCATCCGTTTCTAAAAAAGAACCCCTGGTGATTCAGTGTTCTAAACCTGGTTTTGTTACGCGTAAATTACTTGTTAACTTATCGGATTTGGTCCTGCCGAGGAAAACTTCGGAAATTATTATAAAACTTTCAGATTCAATTAATTTCAATCTTATGCCAGTGAACCCATTGGTGGCATTCAATGTGGGAGATCGAGACTTTGCTGAAAAGCTCACATGGAAAGAAAGTGAAGCGAAGTGCCTAACGGATATAGCCTACAAAAAGAACTATTCCGATTCCTTACACAAGCGAATCACAGACGAAGAAGGAAGACAACTAATTGCCATTTTTAAGCGGAAAAGCAGCGAATTTGAACAGGTAAAAAATTATACCTTAGCGATTCAATACTTGGATTCTGCCGCAAAGAAAGCAACTGCTTATCAATTAATGGATACCACCATAGATCGCAAAAAACAAATCTTACAGGCAGCCCAAACGGCCCAATTGAAAGAAATCGCTAAACAACAAGAAATCGATTCCCTGCTTCGAGCGGGAGATTCGCTTTTGGCCTTATTGAAATGGAATGATGCAAAAATTCCTTACACAGGGGCATTGAAATTAGATCCAAATTCTACAAAAGCCAAGAATAAATTAAATGCCATTGCTGGCTTGAAAAAGGAGGAAGAAGATCGAGCCAAGGACATCGCGAGTTTCTATACTAACCGAAGAGATTGTAACGCCAAAGTGACGAATAAAAAGTATAAAGAGGCAATTGTGGTGCTTCAAAAAAGTATGGCACTTTCTAAACTGCCGCAAGCATTTAAAGATGGACTTAAACTAACACAAGACTCAATTAATGTGCTGCTTGGTGCCCAGAAATTGGCCGATGAGGTTAATACATCCATTGCCGCTGTTAAAAAATTCGTAATTGCCAAGAAAGGAACCCTCCCCGGATTTGAGGGAGCGGTACAAAAAACACAGAGCCTCATTTCCAACCTTTCCGATCCCAATACCATTCAAGACGCAAACGCCTCCCTTGACAAGATTATTAAAGCTGCTTTAGATGATGAAATTGTAGCCGCTTATGCCTTGCACTCCAACGGTAAAACCGAATACGATAATGCCATTGCCAAGTATGAAACCATCAAACGGACCATGAATTTGACCAGTGATGTGGCGGCGAGAACCAAGGCCATTGCAGATGTGGATACACGAATTGCAGATGCGAAGAAGAACAAAGCTGCAGATGAGGCGAAATATGCATTGGCACTGAGTATTGTTAAGGATAACTTAGATTCCCTCACCTTTAATCCGTCGGATAAGGTCGGATATGTGGCCCGCCTCGCGAAAATCAAAGGTGCCCTGACCACAGAACCGCTAAAATCTAAAGCTAAACAAGCGGATGTATCCGCCTTGAATACCAGATATACCAAGGTCAATGCTTATTTTGTTGACAACAAAAAAGAGTTTCCTAAGCTGGTGCTTAAAGATTCCATGGCGGCCTTGTCCGCTGCAACTTTAATGTTAACCCGTGCTGGGAGCAACGAGCTAGGAAATATAGAAGTCAACTACCTTAAATCGGTCATAGATCAGCTAAATCAAAAAATTAAACCGGTAAAAAATACACCCGCTCCAACAGTGCGTGGAACGGTAGTTAACGCGCCACTTGGCGCCACCTTGGTGTTAAATGTTTCGGATGCCAAAAACGAAATGGCATTCACGAAAACTTCGAATGAACTAAAGGTAGATGCTGCCTGGGATGGTTTAAAGGAATCTGTGGACCGCAGAATTTTGGAAACCGGCAAACAAGAGGATCAGCGCAGTTTGAATCAGCAACTCAGCCAAGAGAAATTTGCAGATCAGCGCGATGTATTGGGTGTGCAGGAAGATGAAAATAATAAGGTTCGCGAGGAGTTACAAGTTGCCACAAGCGATCGGTTGGGGTATGAAATTAATGCCCAAAATAAACAAAACCTTGAGGCGGTTAACCAGCGTGGAACAATTCAGGATGCCAACAAGGATTCCATCGATGTTTATGTGTCAAAACAGGTTGAACAAAACAACGCAGCACGCGCTTCGAACGAACAGTATACGGACCAAGCAAAGGATACGCGCGATGTAATGAATAATGCCATAAACGAGCAAAATATCCGGAGTGTAGAGGTACAGCAAGCTGTGGTTTCCTCCTATGAAACATCTAAAAGTCAACAAGATGCAGCAGCATTAGAACAGACAGAAAAGGCGAAAGTGGCACAAGAGGCTTTTGCAGATTTTGTTGATTTACGTACGAATCAGGCAAATTATTTAAAAGATGAATCAGGTACCTGCTTTCCATGGAATAAAATGACAGAACTGGTCTATAAATCGGTGAACTCTGAAGGCTTTACTACTCGAATTATTACCAGACGGATTGTGGTTAGTAAAGAGGGATATGGGGTTATCTTTGAAATGCAAACCAGCGATCAAGGATCACATTCTTTTTCTTTAAATGGCCAAGCCATCCCAGAATCCTTTTGGTTAGAACATTCCACCGGTGAAACCGTCATCAGTGAAGGTGGAGTAATTATCCCAGACTGCAAGTAGTTAAAAATTCATTGTCAGTAATTCGTCGTTAAAGGTGCGTTTCACGTGGTGTTGTCGCCTAGTTTTGTAATAAAAAAAATGAACATTCATTTTATTGCGATTGGAGGAAGTGCGATGCACAATTTAGCCATTGCCTTACACCGTAAAGGAAATACAATAACAGGTTCGGACGACGAAATTTTAGATCCCTCAAAGTCTCGTTTGGAGCGAGAAGGGATTTTACCTGATGCAATTGGATGGTTTCCTGAAAAAATTTCCCGTGGTTTGGATGCGGTAATTCTTGGTATGCATGCCCGTGAAGATAATCCAGAATTGCTAAAAGCCAAGGAATTGGCAATCCCTGTATATTCTTACCCAGAATATTTGTACGAAGCAAGTAAGGATAAAATCCGGGTGGTCATCGGTGGAAGTCATGGAAAAACGACCATTACCTCCATGATTTTACATGCCGCTAAATCCTTGAATTTCCCCTTAGATTATATGGTTGGAGCCCAATTAGAAGGCTATGATTGCATGGTACAACTTACGGATTCCGCTAAATTCATGATTTTGGAAGGAGACGAATACCTGAGTTCACCCATTGATCGTCGTCCTAAATTTCATTTGTATAAACCAAATATCGCGCTGCTTAGCGGTATCGCGTGGGACCACATCAATGTTTTTCCTACGTTTGACCATTATGTGGATCAGTTTAGGATTTTTATCCAGTCGATTGAATCGAACGGAAGCTTGATATTTAACACGAATGATCCGGAAATTGGCGCCTTGGTAAAGGAATCGAATACCATTAAAGCAACGCAAGCTATTCCTTACGAAACCCCATCGTTTGAGGTGACCGAAGAAGGCACGTGTTTACATGTAAATGGCAATGCCTATCCGCTTCAGATTTTCGGAGACCATAACCTGCAGAACTTGATGGGTGCCCTGTTAGTGTCAGAACAAATGGGAATAAACGCGCATGATTTTTTAACGGCCATGGCGGATTTTACCGGAGCAGGCAAGCGCTTGCAAAAAGTGGTTGACAGCGGTTCGTTCGTTATGTTTAAAGATTTCGCACATTCCCCATCTAAATTGAAAGCCACAACTGCTGCAGTAAAACAACAATACCCAAACAAGAAGCTTATTGCATGCATGGAGTTACATACGTTTTCTTCGTTGAAAAAAGAATTTTTACCCCATTATCTGAATGCGATGCAGGCTGCTGATTTCCCCCTGGTGTATTTTAATCCCCAGGTGGTAGCCCATAAAAAATTGGAACTCATTAGTAAGGAGGACGTGTTTCAGGGTTTTGGTGGAGGTGTTTTTGTGGCGAACGAAACGCAAGAAGTGTTGGATTTTATTGCTGGCGAGGTTCAAGAGGAAAGTGTCTTGCTTATGATGTCTTCGGGAAATTTCGACGGAATAAATTTTGAGACCCTCGGGGCAACATTGCTTGAATCAATCGGTTCTGCGGAATAACAACCGGCGATAAATTATTGCAATCAAGATGCTATTGAATAAGGTGTATAGCGTCATTCCTAACAACCCAATAATAAAGGTAAAGCTGGCGCTGGCAATCATTTTTGCTTGTTGCAAGCTCATTTTTGTGATTTCCTTGTCGGATTTATTCGCTAATTCAGGGTTTTTCGCTCGAATTTTTTCTAGGTTTTTAGGATTTTCAAGCAGTTCTTTCGCCTGGGCTATCTGATAGGTATTGTATTCCGGGTGAATTTTTGCATAAAACACATAAATAAAACCGCTTACCAACAAGGTGTATACCATGCCTGTTCCGATTCCTTTCTTCAGGTCTTGAAGGAAATTGGCCGGATTGGCTTCCTTTTTTTTGATTAAGTAGAGTGATATTGAAATTGTTACCGTCAGCAACAACATGTTTATTAAAACAAAAATCTGAACACTTCCAAAAGTAAACAATCCGAGCATGAACGCCATTTGTTTAATGAGAATCCACAGCAAGGCCAACCCAATCGGAATAAAATAAATACGGTTCATTAGCTATTCATTGATACCAAAAACTCTTCATTGGAAAGCGTGTTTTCCATATGCGACTTCAGGAATTCCATCGCCTCAACTGGATTCATGTCAGCAATAAACTTACGGATTAACCATACGCGTTGAAGTACTTCTTTTCCAACCAATAAATCTTCTCTACGTGTTCCTGAAGCAGTAATGTCAATCGCTGGGTAAATTCTACGGTTAGATATTTTACGGTCTAATTGAAGTTCCATATTTCCGGTTCCTTTAAATTCCTCGAAAATTACTTCGTCCATTTTTGAACCTGTATCCGTTAATGCTGTGGCCAGGATGGATAAGGAACCGCCGTTTTCAATTTTTCGGGCTGATCCAAAGAAGCGCTTCGGTTTGTGTAATGCATTCGCATCAACCCCTCCAGAAAGTACTTTTCCAGATGCAGGAGATACTGTGTTGTATGCACGAGCTAAGCGCGTGATGGAATCAAGTAAGATACACACGTCATGTCCACATTCCACCATACGTTTTGCTTTTTCAAGCACCATATTGGCCACTTTTACGTGACGTTCAGCTGGTTCATCAAAGGTTGAGGCAATTACTTCTGCTTTAACACTTCGAGCCATGTCTGTAACCTCCTCAGGACGTTCGTCAATCAACAATACGATGAGGTAT
>DBCM01000024.1:0-4708 GCA_002293045.1 Flavobacteriales bacterium UBA958
TGCACACCACGGTGATGTCGCCGCAGGGTAAATGGGTTGAAGTGCAAATTCGTTCTAAACGCATGGATGAAATTGCGGAAAAAGGACTCGCAGCCCATTACAAGTACAAAGAATCTAAAAACGATGAGAGTAAATTTGATCGTTGGATCGCAGAGGTACGCGATTTATTGGTAAACCCTGATGCGAATGCCCTGGATTTTATCAATGAATTTAAGCTGAATTTATTTAACGACGAAATCTATGTGTTTACCCCCAAAGGAGAGCTCCGGGTGTTACCAACGGGTTCAACCATTTTGGATTTTGCGTATGACATTCATACAGATATTGGCGATAAATGTATTGGTGCCAAGGTGAATAATCGCCTGATGCCTTTGAGTTATCAATTGCTCAATGGGGATCAGTTGGAAATTATTACCTCCAGTAAACAAAAACCAAATGAGGAATGGCTCAAGTTTGTGGTTTCTGCCCGCGCTCGACAGAAAATTAAGTCTTCCTTAAATGAAGAACGCAAGCTAATTGCGCAAGATGGTAAGGAAACGTTAGAACGAAAGTTGAAGCAATTTAACTTGTTAATGAATTCCGAGAACATTACATTTTTGGAGAAATTTTACGGGGTAGGGAGTGCCACGGATTTATACTACCGAATCGCTAAAGGAAAAATCGATGTCAATAAAATTCGTGAGATTGAAGATAAACACGGGTTTTTAATTACCTCTAAGAAGGATGTGGTCGTTCTAAAAAAAGGACGTAAAATCACGGAAGAAAATAGTAAAATTGTCGATGCAAAAAAGGATGTAATTTTTATTGGTGAAGATTTCAAGGGCATTGATTATCAGATGTCTAAGTGTTGTAATCCAATCCCTGGAGACAAAGTATTCGGTTTTATTACCATTAATCAAGGGATAAAAATTCATCGCGCGGATTGTCCGAATGCGGTACATTTAATGTCAAAATATGCCTATCGCTGCGTTAAAGCCCTTTGGAAATCAGAGGTGTTGGTTGAGCGTCTCGCAGCCATCCGAATCATTGGCATTGATCAGATCGGCTTGGTGAATCGACTTACTGAAATCATTTCAAAGGAAAACAAAGTGAATATGAAAAGCATTCACTTTGAAACCAACGATGGCACCTTTGAGGGTAGAATTCATGTTATGGTGTACGATACCGAGCATTTGGATCAGTTGACGCGTAAATTCCAAGAAATTGAAGGGGTACAGCGGGTTACTCGTTGGGATTCAGAAGATGAGGCACTAATCTAGAGCGTCGTGCACCATGGCATACGGATTTCTTGGTCGCAGCATGGGATTCCATGAAAAATTCCGAATATACCGCTCCTTATCATCAATTTGATCCATAGGGAAAAATACGCCATCCGGTTTATCAAAAAATGTAATTTTAGAAACTTCACCGCTGTCTAAGTAAACAATCAACGCTGAGGCATATAATCGATTTAAGCCTTTGCGCGTTCGGGTTAAGGTACTGTCTTTTTTTTGGTCTTCTAAAGGGTAGAAAATCGTCCAGGCCTGACCGCTCACTTTGGCTTTGGTCAGCACACTGTCATTAAACCAAGCGTCAATCCGTTTTCCAGATAGCTGGTTGAAGCAGCTGCCCGTATCCACCTTCATGATTGCGGTGGCATTACCTAATATTTGTGCTTTTTCAAGGACGCTATCCGCAAGAAATACACCAATGGAATCTCCTTTCAATTCTCCGTTTTGCGCCCAAAGTATGGGATCCTGAAACAAGTCTATTCTTCCGATTTTACTGCTGTAGTGTGCCGAGTCACAAACCGCTTGTGCCTTTTTGGTGTATATATTAACCGCATTGTATCCGAAAATATTCCGCTCATCAAGGCTGTCTTTTTCCATGCGAATCGTGTCGGCATGCAGAAACAACGAATCTTTTTGTTTCGTTTCAATCACCAAGGCATGGCCTGCCAAGGTGCTTTGAGAAACATTGTTTTGCGTATGGAAATAGTCGCCTAATAAAATTAAGTGCTGGTTGTTTTCATAAATTCGAACATGGCCATTCCCTGTAAATAATTGATGTGTTTCCTTGTACAGCGCTGTGTCGCAATAAATCGTACGGTCCTTTTGTTTGATGAACACGTTTTTCCTCAAGAGTCCTTCTTGAACATCAACCCGATATTGTCCTTTTTCGCATTGAATTTCGATGCTGTCATTTTTTATTGTGGTTGGTCCATGAAAATAGGTGGTTTGTTTTTCATACACATATTGCAGGGTATCGGTGGTCATGGTGAGGTCTTGTTTCTTGTATTTAACCTTCCCGCTAAAAAAACAAGTGCCTGTATTCGGGTAAAAATATCCCAGTTTACTCGTGATGACCTCTTTGTTTGTACTGTTTTCAATTTTCCCTTGGTTTCGGTAAATGGCGCGACCTGTTTTTGCATTGTATTCCAGCGAGTCCGATGATAATTTATAGGCTGAGTCGCGAACTTTTACGTGACCCCAAAGTCGAGCGATTTTCGTGCTTCCAGAATACACCAAGGAATCACAATAAAGATTCACATCGTCTTTGGTGATGTGCACCTTTCCGTAAGCACGAACAATTTTATCGCGTTCCCGGTAGTGGGCAGAATCGCAATACATGGTATTTCCCTGATAAATAAAGCTCACGGTGCCCACCAAGCGATGGGTTTGTGTAGCCTTGTTAAAATATATTTTCTCGGAACCTGGTAAAAGTTCCAGTTTTCCCTGCGATAAAAACACATTCAGTGCGAAAACAAATCCAAGTAACAGGGAGAAACGCACGGAATTCAAGGGGTTTATTTTAAGAGCGTTTGTGCGCGGTCTGGACCTACCGAAACCATACGAATTGGAACTTCCAGTTGCGTTTCTAGGTATTTGACGTATGTTTTTAGTGCTTCAGGAGCGTCATCATAGGAAGTGAGTTGAGTCAGGTCGGCTTTCCATCCTTCCATGGTGGTTAAGATGGGTTTGATTTCCAAATCACTTACGTCATAGGGGAATTCGGTAACGGTTTCTCCATTGATTTCGTAGGCCTCACAAATCATAATGTGATCGAAGATCCCTAACACATCTGCTTTCATCATGCACAATTCTGTTACGCCATTAATCATGATGGCATACTTTAATTGCACTAAATCTAACCATCCGCAGCGACGTGGTCTTCCCGTGGTTGCACCAAATTCGTTTCCTTCTTTTCTCATTAACTCCCCAGTCTCATTGTCCAATTCACTCGGAAAGGGACCACTTCCCACACGGGTGCAATACGCTTTAAAAATCCCAATCACCTTACCAATTGCTGATGGCGGAACGCCCAAACCGGTGCACGTTCCTGCAGTAACTGTATTGGAAGAGGTCACAAACGGATAGGTTCCGAAATCAATGTCGAGCATGGTGCCCTGTGCTCCTTCGGCTAAAATGCGTTGCTTGTTTTTTAAGGCGCGATTTAAGTAATGGTCACTTTCAATGCAGGTTAGCGCTTTCAGGCGTTCAATTTGTTTAAACCATTCGTCCTCCATCTCGGTGAGGTCATAGGTGAATCCTTCGTAATGGTTCAGGAGGCTTAGGTGTTTTTCTTTTAATTCCTCATATTTCGACTGGAATTTGGGGGAAAATAAATCCCCAACACGCAAGCCGTTACGGCCTGTTTTATCCATGTAGGTTGGACCTATACCTTTAAGCGTTGATCCGATTTTCTTTAAGCCTTTGGCTTGTTCCGACGCGGCATCGAGTAAGCGGTGAGAAGGTAAAATTAAATGGGCTTTTTTTGAAATTAAGAGGCGGCTCTTCAGGTCGATGTTAAATGGAGCCAATTTATCTAGTTCTCCCGAAAAAACAATGGGGTCAATTACCACTCCGTTACCAATTACATTGAGCGCGTCGGCCCTAAAAATCCCGGAGGGAACGGTGTGTAAGACATGCTTGATTCCTTCGAATTCGAGGGTGTGACCTGCATTGGGACCGCCTTGAAATCGTGCAATGATATCGTACACTGGGGTTAATACATCAACGACCTTTCCTTTTCCTTCATCGCCCCATTGAAGGCCTAACAACACATCCACTTTCATACTTATTGATTATAATGATTTCTAGCATCTTCTGAGGTCTCGTAAATGGTGAAGACCTCGTGCATTTTTGTGATATCAAATAGCTTTTTAAGACTCGAATTTACATGCGCAATGACGGTATCTCCTCCATTCACACGAGAACGTGTTAAAATGCGTACCATAAATGCAATCCCACTTGAGTTAACGTGGGAGAGATCTTTCAGGTCTAAGACAATGTTCCAGTTCTGCAATTTTTCAATTTCAGTGGAAACCGCTTTTAAATCCGAGTCGGAAAGTAATTTTCCCTCCAAGGTAATGGTGGTGGTGTTTTCACCGTTCGAAATGAAATAATCAATCATTTTCTTTGTGTTTAATTCCGTAAAAATAGAGCGAATGGTGTTGGATTTCTACTCCAAAAATATCTTCAATAGTTGCTTTGATTTGTTGTATTCTTGGATCACAAAACTCAATAACTTCGCCTGAATCTGTCAAAATGATATGGTCGTGCTGCTTAGAACCATGGGCTTTTTCATATTGCGACATGGCTTTGCCGAATTGGTGTTTGCGCACCAAGTTACAGGCCAAGAGTAATTCAATCGTGTTGTACAGCGTCGCTCGTGATACGCGGTAATTATCCGCTTTCATCTTGAAGTACAAGGTTTCAATGTCAAAATG
>DBCM01000024.1:4781-5133 GCA_002293045.1 Flavobacteriales bacterium UBA958
TTTCTATGACCGTTCTGCTCTAAGTATGCGGCAAAAATTCCTTTAACTTTCTCTGGTAATTCCAAGATTGACAAATTCAAGGAACAAATTTACTTTTTATTTGATTCTAATTCATCGGTAAAATCGTTGATTTTTTAGAGGTTTTGAACACTTTTTCAACGCTTTTTATATGGATTTCTATGTACCTTTGCGCTATGTTAAATCAAAAACGCATTTGCATCGTGCTTCCGGCGTATAATGCCGCAGAGACCCTTGAAATGACCTACAACGAGATTCCATTTGACATTGTAGATGAAGTGGTTTTGGTGGATGATGCCAGTCGGGATCATACGGCTGAAATTGCCAAAAAGCT
>DBCM01000021.1 GCA_002293045.1 Flavobacteriales bacterium UBA958
GCTACAGAGATGCTGAATTCTGACCCGCCCTCCTTAAATGAAACATGTACATTGGTGGCGTTATATTTCACGCTATTGTCTACTAATTGAATTAAAACACGCTCCAGCATAAAGCGATCCGCTTCAAAAGAGAATGTGTTCGGACAGCTCACCACAAATCGTGTGTTGTGATATGACGCGTGTAATTGTTTTTCGAGGGACTGACTGAATTCAACACTTTCGATAACATCCCGAAATAATTCTATGCGTTGATTTTCAATGCTTGCGGCATGCAACATATTTTGAATTAAAGATTCCGATTTTTTGTTTTCATCCAACGCTTTTTCTAGGAATGACCGTATTTGTTGCTCCTCTAATTGGTGCTTAATAATGGTTTGTAAGATAAGTTGCACCGAAGAGATAGGAGTTTTTAATTCATGAGTTACAGATAGAAGGAAGTTCGATTGCCTTTGGTGCAATGATAGTTCACGATTCATGCTCAATTGATACCTCCATATGCCGTAGATGAGTATGAGTAGAAACACCCCGCCTTCGCCAATTACCATCGTTGCTTTCTTTGGGTTTTCAACAATAAGCATGTATCCCCACCATAAAAATTGAAGCACAATGTATGTTGATAAAATGGCTAAGAAGTATGTGGATCTATTTTTTTTGGTAACGCTTGTCATAGGTCAACAAAGGTACGGAATGTTAGCTTTTTAGCTTGGATCATCGGGATAATTTCATGCAGCAGTGTTTCGATGCGGTCTGCCGTTTTTTGACTATCATGAAAAACCATAATGTCGCCTGCCTTAATGCCATTGGCGGCAAGAACGATTTGTTGGTTGCTAATGTTTCGGTTGTAATCTCTACTCAACCAAGACCACATAATGATTTGATAACCCCGCTTTTTTAATGCGCGAATGCAAAATGGATTTATTTTACCGTAAGGGGGACGGAACAACTTGGACTCTAAAATTTCTCCGGTTGCATCAACAGACTTTAGGTAGGATGTTCTTCCCGTTTTCCATCCCTTTTCATGTGCAAAGGTATGATTGCCAATGCAATGCCCTTCTTTTTTTAAGGCCTCAATGAGCTCAGGATGGGCATGGGCGTTTTTTCCCACACAAAAAAAGGTAGCCTTAACTCCGTAAGCTTTTAAAATTCGCAACACCTTTGGGGTAACCATAGGATGGGGGCCGTCATCGAAAGTGAGATACACGTGAGGACTCTTCGTTACTTCCCATTTAACTTGAGGGAACAGCAATTTCATCCATGTATATCGCCAAACACCCAACCCCATCTTATTGCATCATCGGGAGCGTCGTGTTCGGGGTCTCGTTCGTTGGCTCTGGGGCCTCTGTTCTTGGTAAGTAGCCGTAATGTTCTCCAATGGCTCTTAAATTATCCATTAAGGATTCATACCGTTGTCCATATACGCCAATACCCATTACTGCATCTTCTCCCGCATCATTTCCTAGGGCAATCAATGTTGAAGTCATACTCGGCATAATCTTTTTATATACACGATCCAAGCTTTTTTTCAAGCGCTTACCAAACGCACTGTTTTCCGCATGTACCTTGGGGTCTTCCAGCGTGGAATACATTTTAAAGATGGCATCGGTAACAGCAAATAGGTCTTCTGTATTTTGAACGTTTGTGCTGATTTCCGCAGCGGCGAATTCGTAAAAATTAAGAATGCTTTCGTATTGGTCCATAAGTTTGTTCCCCAAGGCAGCTCCTTTGCCATTAGCTTTACACAAATAATAAAGCTGGACATGCTCATTTAGGTTTCCACTACATTTTGCGCGAATCTCTTGACCACGGTATATGTACCCGCGATTGTTTTGATTGTAGGTTAACATATTCATGGGGTCGCATATGTTTACTTCGGTGAAATCCATCACCGTTTCAGCCGGCATTACATCTAACGATTTATCCAAGAGCGCAATGGCCTTTTTCGTATTGTTTTGAAGATAAAATTGCTCCGCTAAAATCAGGAAGTTAGCCCGGTATTGCGTGGTATGTCTTCGGGTATAGTAATCAGTTAGTACCGATGGATTCGCCATATCACCATATTTAAACACATTGAATATCGTTCGGTACATTTCGTTTCGATCGTAGAAATCGTTAATTGCGGTTTTGACAGGACTAAGTACATAAGCCATCCCAACTTGTTTTATCCATCCATTCTTTTGATCTACACCTTCAAGTAGGGCATAAGCGAATGAGGATTGGCGGTTATTTGAAAAATACACCCCTCGTTTCCAGTCGTTGTTGGCTACAATATCCATCATCATCACTTCATCACGCGCTAAATATCCATTTTGTTTTGTGTTAAATGCAAATTCAATTTCCTTCGCACATTGGCTTACCTGCCCTTTCGATATAATTTCAGAGGCTAAGGCATTTGTTATATTCACCGGTAAATAAAATTTACTGGAAGGGAAAAAATAAATATGATTTCCGTCTCGATCTACGATGAAGTTTTCATCTTGGCGAACAAATTCCATGGCATCCCGTAGGTCAACACTCATCCATGGCTTTTCAAATTCATCAAAGAGCGTTTGCAGTTCCTTTGCTGCACCGTCTTCAATCTTTATTGAACCTTGCTGAACACTTTGAAAGAT
>DBCM01000152.1 GCA_002293045.1 Flavobacteriales bacterium UBA958
TTGGGGTCGCTTCCGCGAACCGATTTGATAAACGCAGAAATAATATCGTAATGTTGTTCCCCGTCTTTGTCATACCGTGAAAGGCTCTGCTGCGCATTGGCAAACACATACTCATTCGTAATGACTAAGGGCTGATTGGAAGGGGTGCTTCCAACTAATAATTCAAAAACATTGAGCAATTTCCGTGCGTCTCCCCCAGAAATAGCCAATAAGGCTTCTGTTTCTTGCAGGGTTATATCCCTAGATTTCAACCAAGAATCTTTGGCTAAGGCTCGGGTTAAGAGCAATTCCAAATCCTCTTTATTATGGCTTTGTAAGGTATATACCTGACAGCGGGAAAGCAGGGCGGCAATCACTTCAAAGGATGGGTTTTCGGTGGTTGCACCCATGAGGGTAACGGTTCCTTTTTCTACAGCTCCAAGCAAAGAATCTTGTTGTGCTTTTGAAAATCGATGAATTTCATCAATAAATAAAACGGCACCGCCTTGTTGAAACATTCCTCCTTTTTCAGCTTGCTGAATCACTTCACGCACCTCCTTAACTCCAGATGAAATGGCCGATAATTTGTAAAAAGGTCGCTTGAGGTGGGTTGCAATTAAATTCGCAAGGGTAGTTTTACCCACACCCGGAGGACCCCAAAAAATCATGGATGGAAGCACGCCGGCTTCAATAGACTTGCGCAACGGCGCATCATGCCCAAGTAAATGATGCTGTCCGATGTAATCGTCGAGCACTAAGGGGCGCATCCGTTCTGCCAAGGGCGTATTCATGGGTTAAAGGTACGAATAAGGGAAGAGATGAACAATTGGCAAAAGAAGTAAATGTTAACTTTGAATTCAATTCAAGCCTATGAAAAAGCTATTCTTAATTTCCATGTTAACTTCAGTTCTGATATCCTGTAATTCTGATAGTTCGAAATCAAAGAATAATAATCCGCACAAAAAATCAGTAGGCGCTGGAGAAGATTTTATTCGGGCAATTTCGAAGGAGCAGGAACAGGAAATTTTACTACTCATCCAGTTGTTTAAAATAAATGATATCGATAGAATTGTTGATCGAATAGCATACCCGCTGCATCGAGACTATCCGATTCCTGCAATCGAAAATAAAGAACAAATGCGTACTCGCTTTTATGAGGTGTTTGATGAAAAATTAATTACCGAAATCGCAAGCTCGAATGTAGGTGATTGGTCAACTGTTGGTTGGCGAGGTATCATGTTAGATCAAGGAATCGTATGGTTAAGTGACGATGCAAAGTCAATTACAGGAATCAATTATCAGTCTTCGGATGAAAAAGTGATCTATGATAAACTTATTGAAACTCAAAAAGCATATGTCCATGAATCGATTTCAAGATTTAAACGCCCTGTTTTATCGTTGATAACATCTAACTATATGGTGCGCATTGATGAAATGTCGGATGAAACATATAGGTATTCCTCATGGAAATTAGGCGTAAAACAGACAGAAAAACCCGATTTAATTTTAACTAATGGAGTGCTAGATTTTTCCGGAAGCAGTGGTAATCATGTATATACGTTTACCCAAGGGAAATTTACATATCGAGTGTATAGAAATCTTTTGGGCGAGGGGAATTATAGTCCGGTTCGCTTAGAAGTAGAAAAGGAAGATAAGGTTATAATTAATCAAACGGGAAGTTTATTACACGAGCAAATTTAAATCAATTGAAATCCCTTAAGGATGCTGAGAATTACGTTTTATACTATTTTATTTACTTGTGTGTATTCATCGTCAATAGCTCAGCTCATCATTAAGAAAGATGGATTCTTTGGCCTGATTAATGAGCAAACGGGCGAACAGATTTTACCACGCGTATACGATACGATCTATGTCTTACCGTTTGATAAACACATTACAAATTCCAGCAAATTTATTAGCAACTCCCCCTTATTTGCCTGCCAGCGATATGATTCGATACATATATATAATGCGTATGAACACGTGTTTCTACCTGGGGTGTATAACGAAGTACGGTTCACGGAGGAGACCGATGATAAGTATTATCCATTTCCGAAGCAATATAATCCCAATCACATAGATTGCATCATGTTACGGAGGGGTAATCTATGGGGATATATTGCGCATCCGAAAACCTATGGATTTCATGATGAATTAACTAAGGAAGATCAATTTAAAATCATTGAACCGCAGTATAGATTTTTACGGTTTGTATCGGAGAATGTATATACTGGACATGAATACAAGCGGCGAAATCGAATTATCGTTGCACAGAAAGATTCACTTTATGGTGCGTTGGCGTTTGAATCAGGGATGGTCATTGTGCCATTTACCTTGAACATGCCAATTGATGTGTATTCAAACGCTTACAATCGAAGAGGTTTCGAATTTTTATCCACCAAAGGAGGATTTATTCCGTATTATATCGCAAGAAATGGCTATGAATCGCCAACGCAAGTGATTATAAATGCACAAGGGACGAATGTTAACTTTCGCATTGATTATCCCTATACGATGGAAATTTACCATGAAGACAACGAAGATTACCTATATGTGTTTTCTAAAGGATTCGCAACGAATACCTTAACTATTTGGAACTACAATACGGGAGATCAGCTGTTGACTTTTTCGGGTGATGAAGGTTTTCAAATATCTGACACCAAACGGATTGATGGAATTCTAATGATCCGCTTATACAACAGAAACACCAATGCGTTTCACGTGGTTTGGATAAATGTTGACTCCAACCAAATCATGCTTTTTCATGAAGGCAAATTAAATCGAATGTTTCGACAGCCGTTTGATCTTGTGGTTATCGGAGACGAAAAATGGGTAAGCTATAAGCATCCATCGAATCTAATAGGTAAGCTGGTAGGGTCGGGAAGCGACATGTTTATCGAATGGACAAAAAAACCGTTTATTCGCTCGAAAGATATAGATTAACGTTTAGACGTATACTGATACCACGATATACATTGGGTGGTAACAGCGTTAAGTCGCAACCTCCATTTTTTTAAAGCTTTAAGAGAATTTAATTTTGTTAATATTATTAACTAGTTTATATTTGTATCTAAATATTTTAAAATTATCATGGGCAAAAATACATTTAGTACAACTGACTCATTAAGAACAATTGAAGCCGCAATTAATGAAGCAAAAAGCTCAAAAACAGGCGCATCATTTTACTACATTCTATGGGGTTTGATTCTTTCTATCTATTTCACTCTTCATTTTTTTATTATTACGAACCCTGAGCTTCAGGGAACGAAGATTGATACATTTAATTGGGTTTTATTTCCAATTGGAGGTTTGTTGTCATTCTTCAATAAAAGTAAAGACCAAAGGACAGAAACCAATGTTCCCCAACTAGAGAAAGTTTATTTATTCGCTTTTACCGGTTTTGCCTTTATGTATGCTGTGCTCACTTTTGCTTCAACTTATTTGTCTTCATCATTGGCAATTATGTTGTTTCCACTAATAATTGGTTCAACAGTATATGTTGTAGGAGGGATTTCAAGGCACAAGATTTCAATATGTAGTGGGATTTTAAGTATGTTACTGACAGTTTTGAGTATTTTGTCAAAAATCGAAATACAATTCTTAATCGCATCAATAGCTTGTATTTTGTCATGCATCATTCCTGGAATCTCAATGAGAAAAAGTAATGTTTAGTGATCTCGACCCATTACTACATTCTCAATTAAGGTTAGCTATAATGTCCTTACTTATTGGATTGGAAGAAGCCGAGTTTGTTTATTTGAAAGAAAAAACAAAAGCTAGTGCAGGAAATTTGAGTCTACAAATTGACAAGCTTTGTTTAGCTGGTTACATCAATGTGAAAAAAGGTTTCAAAGGAAAGTACCCTGTAACTATCTGTAAAATAACTCCCAAAGGATTTAAAGCTTTTGAAGATTATGTTGCTACCATTAAAACTTACATCAACATTTGAATGTTTCGAAATTAAAAAAGAATTCCATTTAGTTGCATTAATTGTAGTGAATATAAACCTTATTTACTTTTTGTTTCAAGTAAGTAATGTTTACAAGATTGAACTAGTTGATTCACTTTTGCGAATTAGTAAATTACTTATGGTTTGAGATTATGCGATATAGTTTAGTTCAACATAGCGATGCGAGGTTGAACGTATGAACCCTTGTAGGGGTATGCTTC
>DBCM01000150.1:0-4745 GCA_002293045.1 Flavobacteriales bacterium UBA958
ATTACTCCCCAGCATTAAAGCGTTTGAAATGCTCGTATTTATCCTTGATATACGTGATTAATTCAAGTTCTGAAGCCGTCTTTAAAAAATCGTCGTCTAGATTCAAAAACAACATAAACGAATCGAAATCTGCCTCAGGTAAATCAATAATGTCATAAGCCACATATAACCTCAAAAGTTCTTGCACCACTTTTCGTTGATCATCACGGTAAACCTGTTCGGCAATCCACCGCTTATTTTGCTCTTTTTTAGAAAAGGCTTGATACAGGGCTGTAATGGGACTTTCAAGAATGTTTATTCCTGAAACCATCCGCGTATCCACCATGGCGAGCGCGGCACGCTCTTCTTTAATTTGTTCCAAGGTTTTCAAGGGTTTAACCACTACTTCCGCTACTTCTTGAGGAAGACGATCGATGTATGCGAGTACATTGCATTGGCAATTGGAATCCGGTGTCACCGTAAACTCATAAATAGGATATTGTTTAACCGAAAGTGCAATCCGTTCGTTTGCCAAGGCATAAACAGAAAAGGAACCGCTGGGTTGACCAAAACTCGCCTTGCCACTGCTTCGATTCACGACCATTAGGTTGTAAAAGCTTTGCGGGCGTAATGAATCAATAACACGACCTCGAATCAATACCTTGTTGCATTGTCCTTGTACAACAAAGGAAAAAAACATGGTGCATAAAAGAAATAGGCTACAGTTTTTCAAAATACCAATTAAAATTGAGGGTCAACAACAGGTAAATGGGTAAGGCAAACAACACAATCCAGGCCAAAAACAGGAATACCTTCGCGAGTCGACTTAAATCTTGTGTGATTGGGGGAATTAACAAATCACTCACATGGGAAGCCAATACAGAATTCCCTTCTTCCGCATAGGCATCCAGTTCCGCCAATACTGGCTTATCTTTGATGAGTACCTGTTTAATCATGTGGTAATCCCGATTCGATAACTCCTCGTAGGTAACGACGTAATTTACGTGTAATTCATTTAAGTCCTTCCTCAGTTGATAGTTCTTTTGCATGGCACGAACTCGAATTCCCATTAGAAAACCAAAACCCGCAACCAACCAATCTTTCATTAAAAGTCCAATGATAATCAGTGCTAATGAAGAAATTAAGGCAAAAATCATTAAGTATAAATCCCGTTGGCGAATGAGAAGTAATTTCAGGATTTGACCACCGTCTAGTGGATCGATGGGCAATAAATTGATTGCATTAACAAAAATGAAAATAAAAGAAAGCAGTAAGAGCCAATCCCACTGATAAACGCCGCTCAGATAAAGCCCAACAGACCCTAGAATTATTCCAGGAAACGGACCATAAATAACCACCAATAAACTCTCCTTTTGGGAATACCGATCCTTGCTTCCTTGAACAAAAGCTCCCATTAACGGGATAAAAAGCATCCTGACATTTTCATAATTAAAGCGTTTCATCTGGCTAAAATGTCCAAACTCATGCAACAGAAGTACAAAGACCAGAAAAAATACAAAATCAGCCCGGTCACTGTAAATGCTTAAGAATACAGCAATAAATAAGACAATTGTAAACACGGTCAAGCCCCAATTACTTTGAACAACCTGCTTATGAAGTTGCGGCTTTTCGGGATACAATTCAAAATCTACCATGAACTAGCGCATGTTTTTCATTTGTCCCATCATGTTGGCCATGTTTCGTGGATTGCTCATCATTTTCATCATCTTACGCATGTCTTCAAACTGTTTGATGAGTTTATTTACATCTTGTATCGTGGTACCACTTCCCTGCGCGATTCTCGCCTTTCTGGAAGGATTTAAAATAGCAGGCATGGCCCGTTCCTTTGGGGTCATCGATCGAATAATGGCCTCTACTCCTTTGAACGCATCTTCAGGAACATCTACTTCTTTCATGGCCTTAGACATCCCGGGAATCATTCCCATGAGGTCTTTGACATTCCCCATCTTTTTAATTTGTTCTAACTGTCCTAAGAAATCATTAAAATCAAACTGATCTTTCATGATTTTCTTTTGCAATCGTCTTGCCTCCTCCTCATTAAACTGCTCTTGGGCGCGTTCCACTAAGGAAACCACATCTCCCATCCCAAGAATCCGATCTGCCATTCTGGACGGATAGAATACATCCAAGGCATCCATTTTTTCTCCTGTACCCACGAATTTTATGGGCTTGTTCACGATGGACTTGATGGATAAGGCCGCTCCCCCGCGCGTATCACCGTCTAGCTTTGTTAATACGACTCCATCGAAGTTGATTCGCTCGTTAAATGCTTTTGCAGTATTCACCGCATCTTGTCCGGTCATGGAATCCACTACGAACAGGGTTTCTGAAGGCTGAATTGCCGCTTTTACTTGCGCAATTTCATCCATCATCGCTTCATCAACGGCCAAACGCCCTGCGGTATCTACGATAACTACATTAAAGCCTTTAGAACGCGCATGATTAATTGCTTTGGTGGCAATGCTTACCGGATTTTTTTCCTCCCGATCCGAGAATACTTCAATGCCTAGTTGATCACCGAGTACATGCAATTGGTCAATCGCAGCCGGACGATAGACGTCACACGCTACAAGCAGTACATTTTTGCCTTTCTTCGATTTTAAGTAGCTTCCGAGCTTACCGGTAAAGGTTGTTTTACCTGAACCTTGAAGACCCGACATGAGAATAACTGCAGGAGCTCCTTTTATATTGATCTCTGACTCATTGCCCCCCATCAATTCCACCAATTCCTCATGACAAATCTTAATCATAAGTTGTCCAGGAGAAACTGCGGTTAGCACATCCCTTCCGAGGGCTTTTTCTTTTACGGTATTGGTAAATTGTTTGGCTGTATTAAAGCTAACATCGGCATCCAGTAAAGCACGACGAACCTCTTTTAAGGTTTCAGCGACGTTAATTTCTGTGATCTGTCCTTGCCCTTTTAGGACCTTGAACGCACGTTCAAATTTATCCGTTAAATTTTCAAACATATGCTTTTACTATTGGAGCTACAAAAGTAAGGAAATGTAAGCGAAAATGGAAGGTTATTCACCTACTAATCTCGGTTTCGCTAATTTCGAATGGGTCCTGCCGTAGCTAAAATAAATGATCAACCCGAGTACCAACCAGATGGAGAAATACAACCAATTTTCAGCTTTAATCTCACTCATCATATACAAACAACTCAACAAGCCAAGCAGTGGAATCATCGATAGATTTTTAAGGAAACTCATCACAGTGATAAAAATCGTAAACAAAATAAAAATCCAACGCGGAATTTTATGTGCAAAGTGCTTGAACCCATAATGATAGAAATGAGATTTCGGTAAATTCAGAAACTTCAAATCCTCGACCAAGGCTTTTGTTCCGTGAAGTCGATAATAGGCATCTACATTCCGCTTTGAAAACGTGAAGGATTCATTCTTATCCTGAATCAGGTGATTTTTTAGCGCCATAATTTGATTCGGATTCATGCCCTCAATCATTTCTGCCTTTGTTTTCAAGGATTCCTTGTTCGTGATAAAATCTATCGTTTGACGCTGAAAAACGGTAAAAAAGAACACTAAGGCCCCAATAAGCAAAGTAGGCATAATGTATTTACCATTCAAATACGGAGTTCTGAATTTCCCACGAGGAATATCCGTTCTGTTTTGAAGCATGAGAACCCCGCCACAAACGAGCACAAAGGCGAATAAGGTACCAATGCTGCAAAGATCAGTAACCATGGTTAAATTCATGAAAAGCGCCGGCACTGCAACTACAAAACCAACTACGATGGTTGCAAAAGATGGGGTCTTGTATTTTGGGTGAACCTTTGCAAAACGACTGGGCAACAAACCGTCACGACTCATGCTCATCCAAATCCGGGGTTGTCCCATTTGAAATACCAAGAGCACTGAGGCCATTGCTACAACAGCACTAACAGAAATAATTCCACTGAGATATGACAGGTTGATCTTATTAAACACAAAGGATAGTGGTTCACCTACCCGTAAGGTTTTGTATGAAACCACACCCGTTAACACCAACGCTATTGCAATGTACAAGATGGTACAAATGATAATCGCCCACATCATTCCGCGGGGTAAATCACGCTGCGGGTCTTCGCATTCCTCAGCGGTTGTGGAGATCGCGTCAAATCCAATGTAGGCAAAGAAAACCGCAGACACCCCTTTCAATACGCCCCCAATTCCCTTTGGAGCAAAGGGATTCCAATTGGAAACATCGATGTAAAACACGCCCACTCCGATTACTAATAATATAACGGCTAATTTGATAATGACCATAGCATTCGATGCGTTGCGACTTTCTTTGATACCGCGATACACCAAGGCAGTGATTAAAATAATGATAAATAAGGCCGGCAAGTCTAGAATTACATGAAAGCCCAAAAACGTTGGACTTTGCTCGTATGCGCTGTAAGCAGTTTGTATTCCTTCAGGAATGTCTGCCAATGATTTCCCGGATTCCAACAAGGTCATTGCTTGCTGATGCCCTTTAAATGCGGAGAAATAATCCATTTGAGACCACAAGGGAATATGAATTCCGTCGATTCCTAAGCCCGAAATTTTAATGTTACTGAGCATGTCAGTGAAATAATCAGACCATGAAATAGCAACCGTAATGTTACCGATGGCATATTCCATAATCAACGCCCAGCCAATGATCCAAGCAATAATTTCACCAAAGGCCACATAGGAATACGTGTATGCACTGCCAGAAACGGGCACAATCGATGCAAATTCAGCATAGGCAAAAGCGGCAAA
>DBCM01000150.1:4928-7438 GCA_002293045.1 Flavobacteriales bacterium UBA958
GCTTCAAGTTGTTTTAAAATATCTGGTATTTGTTTTCTTCGAAATAAGGTGCGCATAATCTGAATTGAACCCCTAAAATAGAAATATTTTTAGGATGAACCCTTTTTACCCACAAGTGTTACCTTTGTAACGTGTCAAGATTCATCGAAATAAAAGGGGCTGCAGCGAATAATTTAAAGCAAATTGACGCGCAGATTCCACATGGAAAAATAACCGTTATCACTGGGGTTTCAGGTTCTGGGAAATCAACCCTCGCCTTCGACACGCTGTATGCAGAAGGGCAACGTCGATTCATTGAATCCATGTCATCGTACGCTCGACAATTTTTAGGTAAATTGGAAAAACCAAAGGTTGATTACATCAAAGGACTTTCTCCCGCCATTGCGATTCAACAGAAAGTAATTTCTTCGAACCCGAGGTCTACCGTAGGTACAACCACCGAGATTTATGACTTTTTAAAATTACTCTTTGCTCGCGAAGGAAAAACTTACTCACCCGTTTCAAATCAAGAAGTAGTAAAAGATACGCCATCCAGCATTTTAAACGTAGTTCTTTCTCAAGAAGCATACTCTTTTGCGGTACTTTCTCCCATTAAAGTAAATTCAAAACGAAGTGCAACGGAAGAATTACAAATACTTAGTAATGAAGGATTTATTAGAATTTATATAAACAATAAAGTCACCTTAATTTCAGACATAACAGAACTCGAGCCTTGCGACGAAATCACCCTTGTGATTGATCGATTCAAAACCACTCAATTAAGCGAACAAGAACAGGCACAATTGGTTGATTCTGTTCAAATGGCTTTTGCCAAAAACGGTGGCACCTGTGGAATACTCAACATGACGAGTCAGGAAATCACTTGGTTCAATAACCGATTCGAACGCGATGGCATGACCTTTCAGGAGCCCAGCTTACATTTTTTTACCTTCAACAATCCTTTTGGGGCATGTAAAACGTGCGAAGGATTCGGGAGCGTGTTGGGCATTGATCCGAACTTAGTTATTCCTGATCCAAATTTAAGCATATATGAAGGTGCCATTCATCCTTGGAAAGGGGATGTGATGGGCGAATACCTGCAGCAGGTTTTGGTTCAAGCGCACAAATTTGAATTCCCTGTGCACAAACCGTATCGGCTGTTAACCACTGCGCAGCAAGAATTACTTTGGAAAGGAAACAACTATTTTACAGGCATCCAAGCGTTTTTCAAGTTCTTAGAAAGTCAAACCTATAAAATTCAATACCGCGTGATGCTTTCCCGGTATAGAGGAAAGACCCAATGTCAAGAATGCCAAGGTACGCGACTCAGGGGGGATGCAGGGTACGTTAAATTCTATGGTAAATCACTCCAAAAGGTAGTCTTGATGCCCGTGAGTAAATTGCAGGGATTTTTTGAAGAAGCAGAAGCGTCCATACCAACAAACAATGTACTTAAACGCCTACTCCCGGAAATCATTCAACGCATTCGATTCTTAAATGAAGTCGGACTGGGATACCTCAGTCTTAATCGATCAACCAACACCTTATCCGGTGGAGAATCTCAACGCATTCATTTGGCAACATCCTTAGGTTCAAGCCTTGTGGGTTCTACCTACGTGTTGGATGAGCCTTCGATTGGACTTCACCCGAGAGATACAAAAAATTTAATCCGCGTGTTGAGCGCATTGAAAGATATCGGTAATACGCTTGTGATTGTGGAGCATGAAGAGGAAGTTATTAAAGCCGCAGATCACTTGATTGATATCGGTCCTTACGCCGGAGAAAACGGGGGGACCGTTGTTTTTCAGGGTAATTTGAGCGCATTTAAAAAGAATAAAGGCTTAACAGCGAATTATTTTAATGGCGCAACACGTATTCAAAGTCCCAGTACTCGCCGAAAAGTGAGTTATTCCATCACCTTGAGCAATGCTACCTTACACAATCTCAAAGACGTTGGAATCGAAATCCCGCTTCGGCAATTGGTATGTGTATCCGGGGTTTCTGGATCAGGAAAATCTACCCTCCTAAAAACCTTATGCTATCCGGCGATAAAGCAAGCGTTATTTGATGCTAAAAACACCTTATATCGTGGGTGTACGCTATCCGGAGATATCAATAAAATCAAAGAGATTGAACTCATTGATCAAAATCCGATTGGAAAAAGCTCACGTAGTAATCCAATTACCTACCTTAAAATCTTTGATGAAATTAGGGACCTTTACGCACGGCAGCCCTTAGCAAAAAATCGGAACTATAAACCCGGTTTCTTTAGTTTTAACGTGGAAGGCGGACGCTGTGATGCCTGTGATGGCGAAGGATTAGTTACCATTGGCATGCAATTCATGGCGGATATTCAACTGAAATGTGATTCCTGTCATGGAACTCGATTCAAAGAGGAAACCTTGGAAATTGTGTTTCGCCAAAAATCCATTGCCGATTTATTGGAAATGACCTTAGACGATCTTTCTTCATTTTTTAATGAAAGTTCCGATAAAAAAGAAAAGCACATCGCCTCGATGATACAACCCTTA
>DBCM01000053.1:0-2480 GCA_002293045.1 Flavobacteriales bacterium UBA958
CCCATAACCCTGACCTGCGTTAAAATTAGCAGCTCACCATAGGGCGTTTGGATCATATCGCTGGCTTTAATTGGAATGTTCTTGCTGATGTAAGTACCCGCTATCTTCTTACCACTTTCATCATACAGCTTCAACGACAATTGATTGCTGCGTGTTGAGGCGAGAAAAGCGCGATATTTAGTCCCTTTAATGGTTAACTCTTTAATCAACACGGGCATTTCATGGTTCAATTCAGCATCTCCCTGCGCCTCTAGCGAAGTCGCCATTGCAACCGCAGTGGGATCCAGAGAAAGTTTGGGATTAAAAAACACGTAGTCTCCAGAAACCCTAGAAATACCATATTCATTAGAACCTAGTGGCTCAAGTTGGTTTATCCCGCCATCCAAGGCTGCGCCATTGTACACCCCTGAAAATTGAAGGCTATTGTCTAAAAATACCGTAGAAAAGGAGTAGTTATAAAACCCATTCACTACAAACCGATCATTTTCAGGTGTAGACTTAATAAAAAATGGCCATTGCTTGCCGGTATGCATCACATGTTTGAGCAGTTGTTCATCGACGTTCATCCCGATTCCTAGGGCCCCAACGCGAATTACGGTGTCTAACGCAGTACTCACTTCATGAATCCCCATCATCTGGGAAGACAAGGGACAACTCATCAGATATAGGTGATTTCCGTTGTAATAGGCATGAACCGGATAACTTACTTCCTCTAGGGTGGACACAGGAACGACCGATTGATTCGTTTCATCAATGCGCAAGATTCGCGTATTCAATGCAATGGGATCCATACACACCACGTACAATTGTTCATTGATATTCACCAAGGACGGGACAGCATTCACATAGGAATCGGGCAGTTCCAAATTCCATGAAAATACGCCATCCTTATCAATCTTCATCACCTGAATTCTCCACCCATCAAATGCGCTTAACACCAGGTAACCATGGTCTTGGGTTGACTTAATTATCGAAAGCGGCGTAAACGAACGGTTCCCATTTTGGTCATCATAGATTTTCACAAAGGGCAAAGAGGTCATGTCCTTCTTCTCGCACGCTAGCAATACAAAAAACAAACCCAAGGAACAAACGAAAGCGATGCGTTTCATACTACCATTTTTTATGGATTGGGACCATGAGCGTTAGCATGATGTCCATGGTTAACAAATTAAACTTATCCTGTACATCAAGGTATTCAGAAGCCATTCCAGTGTAATCCGAATAGCGTTCAAACGGATCAATGGTGGTGCGAAGTCCGTAGCGTACATTCCCGGATAGCGAGATTGCAAACTGTTCGCGATAATAAGAAATCCCAGCTCCACCCACCGCATACACATTAAATCGATTCAAATGCTCTGTCATTTCAGACACATTAGAGGATACGGCAGTTTTGCGATCCACCGAGCGATCTACTTGGTTATCTGTATAAATTTGCTTGCTTGCAAAATAGGTAATGTCGGCAGACAAACCTGCTTGGACAAAGGGGGACCATCTTCGAGCGGAAAAATCCATGCGGGCAAGGATTGGAATGCGTATGTTGTTGATTTTTTGACGGTGCAAAAATTCCTTGTAAACCTCCCCTCCGGTAATGGTATCAGACCAGTGGTAATTATTCATGTAATTGTACCGTTGGGTTTGAAAACACGGCTGACTAACCACGGAAAATAATTTGGTAAACGCAAAGGAGAAATGTAACCCATAAATTCCGCCAGCGTGTTGGAACAGGTTCCCGTATTTCTTATCAAAATTATCATTTGCCGACTGAGGCGTAGTTTCCAAGAGGCTAAAGCGTTCCTGAATGATGGGTTGTGTAAAACCCGAGCCCATGGTTACGCCGAAGAAATATCGATCCTTACGGTATTGATGCTTTCTACTCTGAGCCTCAACTTGAACCGCAATAAGCAGCATGAACATCCCTACAAACCACGACAACTTCATGACTTAGACAATATTACTTTACGGGTCAAGACTGCATCATTGGCATACATGCGCACCAAATAGGTTCCGCTGATTACTTGACCAAAATTAAACATCACACTGTGTGATCCTGGCGTATTGGGTGCGTCTTCGATAGCGCCTAGGGATCGACCTGTTAAATCAAACAACTCAATTTTAAGATTGACCTCTTGTTTTAGGGAATAATCGATGAACAGCTCCTGGTTCGTTGGATTCGGATAACAATTCAAAGAAAGGTTTTGCTGAAACAATTCTGAGGTACTTAAAGTCTTACAACGAACATAGTCTATACGCGAATCCACAAATTGGTCAAAATGAACTTCCTGAAGGGCTTGATCCGGTGCATTAAACCAATCTTTGACTACGGAGGTAAACACCTGTCTGTAATCAAATTCCATTGGAACATTCCCGTACTGCAAATTGGCTAAATCCGGATTTACTCCATATACCCCAGGGTTAATACAGGTCCCAAAAACCATCATTGGTGCTGCGTTACCGTGGTCGGTTCCATAACTTGCATTCGA
>DBCM01000053.1:2611-3596 GCA_002293045.1 Flavobacteriales bacterium UBA958
GAGCCCATGGTTGGGTTGTTCGTCTCTACCTGATTGGCATGAGAATCGAACCCTCCGATGCGGCAAATAAATATTTTGGTACCAACTCCACCGCTCAGGAGCCGAGAAATCACTTTCAATTGCGGGGCAAGTGGATTGTGTTTGGAGGATGCCGGTGCGATGTAGGGATATAAATCGGGATAAACGACGTTGGAGTTAGCGCCTGCTTGATATACATCTTTCAGGCGTTCCGCGTAACTGTTCGCTTGTTTTTCAATTTGCATGATGTACTCAATCTCGTCCCCGGCGTGTGTATCAGGAAGGTTAATTGGCGGATCAATTCCAACGCTATTAATCAGGTTGTAAAAGGCCACCGGATCTTGAATACTCAAACCAGCCGGAATGCCTTGTTCTCTGTGAAACGCCAAAGAAACGGAGGTTCCCATCTCAATGGCTAAAGGATCCGGAATTTGCGGACTTGGATAATTATCAGGATATCCAGGATAGGTATGATCTAAATAGCGCCCCATCCATCCAGAATTAAAGTAATCGTTGTAGCCACCTCCCATCATCCACACATCGCGGCTTCGAAAATGAGAACCGTTCATGTTTTCGTAAGACACGTTTTGAATTACCGCAAAATTCCCTTGGTCATACATCGCCTTTGCGGCGGTCATGTCTGGGTGCAAGCCAACTTGTCGATTATCGGGCAAGGTAGTATCCAGGGTGATAAACTTGCGAAGGCCGTTCTCTGGAATCGCTATGTTCGCGCGGTGGTTGTAGTATTGTCCGTATTGATTAATAGGAATCACCGTATTTAGCCCGTCGTTCCCGCCATGCATCTCAATGAGCACCAACACTTTGTCGTTTAAGCTGTTTTTTGCAATCTTATGGAGTAAACTATCTCCTTCGAAAGCGTATAATGGAACTCCATTAAAATTCATCAACATTCCCGAACTCACCAAGGAAGACAGCTTCATAAAATCTCTTCTTTTCATCTGCGTCG
>DBCM01000001.1 GCA_002293045.1 Flavobacteriales bacterium UBA958
GATTCGGGAGGGGTAAGGGATATCGTTACCCAAGAAACAGGTATAGTAACGGAAGGCAGTTCAGAGGCCTTCGCGAAGGGGATGCTTCAACTGATTCAATCCTATGATACCTACGATCCGGAAACCATTCGGCAATCTGCTAAACGTCGCTTTTCCTCGGAGGTGATTATGGAGCAGTTGAATGAAATCTATCGATCGCTTCATGAGGGGAATTTGTACCTTTGATTCATGATTCGCGTCTTAATCCTTGCCTACGATTTTCCGCCCTACGTTTCAGTGGGAGGATTACGACCGTACAGCTGGTTTAGCCATTTCAAGGAGTTTGAAGTAGAACCCATTGTGATTACTCGACAGTGGGGGAATGTGTATGGAAATCACCTGGATTTTGTCGCTCCGGGGTGGAGTAAAGAGTTGGTTATTGAGGAGTTGCCTCAGGGGACCATTCTTCGCACTCCCTATTCTCCAAACCTAAGCAATCGGCTCTTATTGCGTTTTGGCGAAAAGCGGTTTCGGTGGTTGAGGAAAGTGATTTCTGGATATTATGAAGTGCTTCAGTTTTTTTTTGTGGTCGGACCCAAGAAAGAACTTTACAAAGCGGCAAAGGCCTATTTGGCTCAGCATCCGGTGGATGTAATCATTGCTACTGGTGAACCTTTTGTCTTATTTCATTATGCCCGTAAATTAAGCGCAAGCTACCATATACCTTGGATTGCGGATTATCGGGACCCGTGGACTCAGAATTTAAAAGAAACAAATGGGTTCTTTAAACATTGTTATTCCATGTTGGAAAAGCAGACTACGTCAAAAGCCAATGCAATTACCACGGTTTCTTCCTTTTTCGAGACCCAAATTCGAAGACAGGTTCCAAATGCTTCGTTTTCGATTATTCCAAACGGTTTCGACGCACAATCGATGGAACAGGTTGAAAGCATAACGCAAGGTAGCGAAATTCTCCGCATCGCTTTTGTCGGCACCATCTATGAATGGCATCCCTTAACGATTGTATTGGAAACCCTAAATCGCTGGATCACAAAATTTCCGCAGCGTAAAATAGAGCTTCACTTTTATGGAACTAACAAGAATAGGTTTATTTCAGAGGTAGTAAATAGTCAATTTCCGGGGTTAATTGACATTGTACAGATCCATCCTAAATTACCCAATCATGAATTGGTGCAACAACTCGCAGAATACAATGCCCTATTGCTTTTTAACTATTATGCTTTTATGGGGACAAAAATATATGATTATCTTGGGCTTAAACGAAAGATATTATTTTGCTTTACTGACGATCCCGAATCAAAAAAGCTTAAAAAGCGATTTTATCCTTTGGATACCAATGGCGCAATAGAAACCTTGCAGGAGGAATTGATTGTCAAAACAAATGCTGGAATATTAGTGTCAAATGCAGATGATTTAATTGAAACCTTGAATTCGTTGTACCTGGAACATAAAGAATTTGGTCAAATTGTTTGCAATTCAACGGCCACGGAACAATTCTCAAGAAGGTTACAAGTTGCGCGTTTAGCAGATTTAGTTAAAAATCTAGGTTGATGGCGATGTTTTGCTTGATCAATCCCGTACATTTGCTTACATGAATTATTTCTTAGAGCATCTTCTTTCAGAATTTCAATTCCCGCTTACCAATCCCGTATTGGTATTTTCATTGTTACTTTTTATTATTCTCTTATCTCCCATTGTGTTGCGACGCATTCGGATTCCAGGCATTATTGGTTTGATTTTATCAGGTATTATCATTGGTCCCAAAGGATTAGGCATTATTGGCGAAAACACCTTGGCTGCTGAAGGATGGATTAAACTATTTTCTACGATTGGCTTACTTTATATTATGTTCATGGCTGGGTTAGAACTTGACCTCAATCAATTTAAGCGTTACTATAAAAAAAGTTTGGTGTTTGGAATGTTTACCTTCTTCATTCCAATTTTACTCGGATATCCACTTTGTTACTACGGGTTACAGATGACTCCAATGGCAAGTTTACTAACATCAAGCATGTTTGCAACGCATACCTTAGTCGCTTATCCAATTTTAAGCAAGTTTGGTCTCTCAAAGCATCGCGCTGTAGCCATCACTGTAGGAGGTACCATTTTAACCGATACTGCCGTCTTGATTATTCTCGCTATAATTTCGAGCGCTTCGAAAGGACAATTAGATCTTCAATTCTGGATTCGTTTGTTGACCTCACTTACCTTCTTTTCCTTGTTTATGTTCTTGGTTCTTCCAAGAATCACTCGTTGGTTTTTAAAGAAACTCGACAGCGAGAAATCTTCCCAATACATTTTTGTGCTTTCAGTGGTTTTTTTCTCCGCTTTCTTGGCTGAGGTTGCAGGTATTGAGCATATTATCGGGGCTTTTGTCGCGGGTTTGGTTTTAAATCGATTTATTCCACACAATTCCGTGTTAATGAACCGCATTGATTTTATTGGTAATGCGTTGTTTATTCCTAGTTTTTTGATTTTTGTAGGCATGGTCGTTGATTACAGGGCCTTATTTCAAGGGTCTTGGCCTTTGATTATTGCCGCATCATTAACCCTTTTCGCAATTTTCAGTAAATGGTTGGCTGCATTTGCCACACAATTAATCTATAAGATGTCGAACGTAGAACGAAAGGTGATATTTGGTTTAAGTACTTCTCATGCTGCGGCCACCTTAGCAATTATTATGGTCGGGTATCAAGACCACATTCTGAACATAAATATTGTGAATGGGACAATTTTACTTATCTTATTTACGTGCATGACCGCCTCCTTTGTTACGGAACATGCAGGAAAAGAGCTGTTAATTCAAATTGCAGATGAGGGTGAGGATGAGGCATATGAAACTAAACTTCGTAACAAACACCTCGTTGTCGCCATGAATGAACTTCAAGGAAATGAAAAGTTATTAGAATTTGCCCTGCAGGTATCAGATCCTAAAGTGATAAATCCGATTTCCATTGTGAGTGTACTTCCTACATCGAGCTACGCTGAGCGTATTATTCATAAGTCTCGTAAAAATTTGGAGGAGATTGTCAAGCATTTCTCCGGATATGAAACTAAATTAAATACGATTGCTACGATTGATTTAAATGTTTCTTCGGGAATTTCTAGGGTTTCTAAGGAGCTATTTGCGGATGTCGTTTTGGTTAACGACAGCAATAAAATTAATTTATTCAAACGCATTATCGGAGACGATAGAGCCCACCTAATGGATTCTTGTGACAAAACTATTTTCTTTTGCCAGGTCGAACGTCCTTCCGTGAATTATGAAAAGATTGTAGTTGTTGCACCTGTTCTCGCCGAATTAGAGCATACATTTGTTTCGTGGGTTGAACGAGTGTTTCGCTTATCTCATGAATTAAAGATTCCGATAGAAGCGTTCATGCATGCAGGCACCTACGACCGTTTTTTAAAGGTAGGAATAGCCAATAAAATCATTGCAACGACCAAGCATGTCCCAATCGAAGAAATTTCCGATTTCTTCATGTGCGCAGAGCGCAAGGAAAATGATTTTTTAATAGCGGTTGGAGCCCGCGTCGGTTCGGTCTCTTATTTTCCCGAGGCGGAAAACTTCTTATCGAAGGTACAAAAGGCTTACGAGGAAAATGATTGGGTGTTGGTTATGCCTGGACAAGAAAAAGAGAATCTGTTCAAGGAATATGAGGACATCTCTGGGAATGCCATTGGGATAGGGGTCGACACCTTATCTAGAATCGGAAAAGAGGTGGGGAGTATCTTTAAGAAAGATTAGGTCTATTTCCCGCGTGAGCTACCTGTTTTAACTACCGGTGCTTTTTTGGTTACCGCCGGTTTCGCCGCTTTAGGTTCTTTAGTGGTAACTTTTTTCGTGGCTTTCTTAACTACCTCAGTTTTTACCTTTTTTGCTTCTTTTTCTACCTTACCGTCAGGTGTAGCTTCCGTTTCCTCTATCACTTCTGATTTCAATAAACCTTCTTTGAGCAACAGGTTGTACCACTGAAATACCTTGCGAATATCCGATAAATACACACGATCAATGTCGTAATTAGGCAGTACGCTAGTAAACGCACTTCTCAATACCGACTCTTCCACTTTGTGGTTGATGCTTTCCTTACCTTCGTTTTGAGTTAACAAGGATGCAAATACCTCCGTTAATTTGACATCCTCCTCGGATGTGAAAATGCTGATGTCCTCTATGGAACTTATTTTTTCCGACGCAAAGGCAGGAAATCGTTTCTTGTCAATTAAAGATTCTACAATAACATTGCTTTTTCCTTGCGTAACGATTTTAAATAATCCTGGGCGACCAGAGATGGAAATAATTCCTTGTAAGTCCATATGTTTGATTTTGCCCAAAATTAGAAATTCTTTCCGATTTGGCTCTATCATTTTACGCTTCATTTCAAAATAATAGTAAGTTCCATTATATTATACCTACCTTTGCACCTAATTTTAGAAGAAATCAATGACATTTGAAGCGTTGGGATTGCGGAATGAGGTGCTGCAGTCTATCAAAGAGCTCGGGTACACCGAACCAACACCCATCCAGGAACAAGCGATTCCACATCTACTCCAAGAAGAAAGCGATTTTGTAGGTCTAGCACAAACCGGAACTGGTAAAACAGCAGCTTTTGGCTTGCCTTTGTTAAGCCGCATCGAACCCGGACAGCTATATCCAACTGCGGTAATTATATGTCCGACCCGTGAACTTTGCTTGCAAATTTCCAATGACCTAAAAATTTTCGGTAAATACTTGAAAGTAAATGTAGTCTCTGTGTATGGAGGAGTAGACATTAAAAAACAAATTACCGACATTCGGAAAGGCGTAGATATTATTGTTGCCACCCCAGGACGGCTCATGGACCTCATGAACCGCAAGGTGATCAAGTTAAATGAAATCGAATTTGTAGTGCTCGATGAGGCAGATGAAATGCTGAATATGGGCTTTAAAGAAGACATCGATGATATTTTAAAGTACACACCCGATACAAAGAGCGTTTGGTTGTTTTCAGCCACCATGCCTAAAGAGGTAGCGGCGATTGCAGCAACTTATATGTCTGAACCCCTCGAGGTTTCCATTGGTCGAAAAAACCAAGGAAATGAAAACATTCACCACATTTATTATATGGTGTATGAAAAGGATCGTTACCCGGCATTAAAACGTTTGATCGATTTTAATCCAGAAATTTATGGCTTGATTTTCTGTCGGACCAAAAATGAAACAGCCAATGTTGCCCAAAAACTAAGCAGGGATGGCTACAATGCTGAACCCCTGCATGGCGATCTTTCTCAAGCGATGCGCGATATGGTGATGGCACGGTTCAGAAGCAAAGAAGTACAGTTGTTGGTAGCTACCGATGTCGCCGCCCGAGGAATAGACGTCGATTCAATATCTCACGTAATTCACTACAACTTACCGGATGACATTGAAAATTATACCCACCGAAGCGGTAGAACAGCGCGAGCAGGAAAAAAAGGCGAGTCACTGAGCTTGTTAACCCAAAAAGAACTGTTCAAAGTAAAAGGTATTGAGCGTCAAATGCGTACAGATTTCACCAAAGGAATTATTCCGAATGCACAAGAAATTTGTCAAGTTCAACTTAAAAAATTAGTGGAGAAAGTTACTTCAACCGCTATTCGAGAAAAAGAAATTCTGCCCTTTCTTCCAGACATGTTTAGTCATTTTCAAGACTTGTCCAAAGAAGAGGTCATTAAGTTGTTTGTTTCCGCAGAATTCAATCGATTTATCGAATATTATGAGCGCGCTGGGGACTTAAACGCTTCGGAACGTGCAGAAAAAGGAATGGGCTCTAAGGCCGACCGGTTCGGAGAACGTGGTACTGGAGAGCGTCGAAGAGACGAGGATAAAACACGGTTTTTTGTCAACCTCGGAAAACGAGATGGCCTAAACGTGGGTGGATTACTTCGGGTTGTTTGCGATACGACAGGAGTCAAATCCGGAAATGTGGGAAGAATTGATATCAAGGAATCTTTCTCATTTTTTGATACCGATAATGAGCATGTGGATAAAGTACTCAAAAACCTAAACGGTGCTGAATTCGAGGGTCATACCATTAGTGTTGAAGTTTCAGCAGGCGGCAAAGGCGAAGGTTCCTCAGCAGGAAAGCGCAGTGGTGGCGGTGACCGCAAGTTCGGAGGCGGTGGAGATCGCAAGTTCGGTGGTGGTGGAGATCGCAAGTTTGGCGGTGGCGGTGATCGCAAGTTTGGCGGTGGCGGAGATCGTAAGTTTGGTGGGGGTGGAGACCGTAAGTTTGGCGGCGGTGGAGATCGTAAAACCAGCGGTGGCGCCGGAGATCGCAAGCCATCGGCATCAAGTGACTTTACAAAAAAACGAAGATAGAACTTAAGGAATGGAAATTAGAAATATTGCAATTATTGCTCACGTTGACCACGGTAAAACAACCTTGGTTGATAAATTAATTGAAGCAGGAACGGTATTAAATGAGCGGGATCGTCCAACAGGAGAATTGATTCTAGATAACAACGATCTTGAACGTGAACGTGGAATTACCATTGTTTCCAAAAATGTATCCGTAACGTACAAAGACACGAAAATAAACATCATTGATACCCCAGGTCACGCTGACTTCGGAGGTGAGGTAGAACGGGTGTTGAACATGGCCGATGGTGTATGTATATTGGTGGATGCGTTCGAAGGACCGATGCCGCAAACACGTTTTGTATTAGGTAAAGCATTAGCTATGGGTATCAATCCACTGCTCGTTATCAATAAAGTAGATAAAGAAAATTGTACCCCAGACGAAGTACATGAAAAGGTGTTTGACCTAATGTTTGAATTGGATGCATCAGAGGAACAATTAAATTTCCCAACGATTTACGGTTCAGCTAAAAACGGGTGGATGTCAGAAGATTGGAAACAACCAACCACTAATATTGCTCCCTTGTTGGACAAAATACTAGACTTTTTTAAACCAAGACCTATTCCTGAGGGAAATACGCAGTTGCTGATTACCTCCTTAGACTATTCCTCCTATGTGGGAAGAATTGCGATTGGTCGCCTAAGTCGAGGAAAAATTGTGGAGAATCAATCGGTGATTCTCGGTAAACGTGACGGAACCTTACAGAAACACAAAATTAAAGAGGTGTATGTATTCGACGGTCTTGAGCGCAGAAAAGTGTCAGAGGTACAAGCAGGAGACATTTGCGCCCTTACGGGATTGGAGGGGTTTGATATAGGTGATTCGGTATGTGATGCCGAAAATCCAGATCCGCTACCAACCATAGAATTGGATGAACCTACCATGTCCATGTTATTTACAATTAATGACTCTCCATTTTTTGGTAAAGAAGGTAAGTTTGTGACCTCGCGGCATATTCAAGAGCGCTTGCACAAGGAATTAGAAAAAAACTTGGCGCTTCGTGTGATTGATACGGACAAAGCAGATCGATGGATGGTTCATGGTCGTGGAGTATTGCATTTATCGGTGCTCATCGAAACCATGAGAAGGGAGGGATACGAACTTCAAGTGGGACAACCTCAAGTAATTTTTAGAGAAATTGATGGCAAACGCTGCGAGCCTGTAGAGGAATTAACCATCGATTTACCTGAAGAACACGGCGGTACAGCTGTGGAAGCAGTTTCTAAGCGAAAGGGGGAATTAACTTCCATGGCTCCACGGGGAGGAAGAATGATTATTCAATTTTTAATCCCTTCAAGAGGTATCATTGGATTGCGTAGCTATTTACTCACACAAACTGCAGGTGAGGCGATTGTCACACACCGCTTTTTAGAATACCAACCGTACAAAGGAGAAATTCCTGGTCGTCAAAACGGTTCACTCATATCCCTAGAACAAGGTACAGCAATTCCTTATTCTATCAATAACCTACAAGAACGTGGTCGTTTCTTTATCAATCCGAATGAGGATATTTATGAAGGACAGGTGATTGGGGAAAATGCTCGTGCAGGAGATATGACAGTGAACGTAACGAAAACTAAGAAGTTAACGAACATGCGTGCTTCCGGCTCTGATGACAAGGTGAAAATTATCCCTGCAAAAATCATGAGTCTTGAGGAAGTCCTGGAGTACATTCAAAGCGATGAATACGCAGAGGTTACACCAAACAGCTTGAGAATTCGTAAAACCTACTTAAAAGAAGCGGATCGCCGCAGACTTTCTAGGGATTAATTAAATTTTATTGTTTTTACGGGATTTACCCGTGCAATTAATGCACTTGGAAGCAACAAGGCGGTCATGCAGACCACGAAACTTCCTAGGTTTAAGAGTAAAAAGGAATTCAATGATAATTCTACAGGTACTCGATCCAGGTAATACACGTCAGGATTCAAGGTTAAAAATCCCGTGAAACGCTGCAGGGCATATATGGCTATTCCAGCAATATTTCCAATGAACATACCACTTCCCACCAAATACGCTGCTTGAATTAAGAAGATCCTTCGCAGTTGTCGGTTACTGCCGCCCATCGCTTTCATTAATCCAATGAAATTTGACCGAATGATAATTAATACCAAGAGGGCAGAACCCATGTTGATGATTCCAATCAATAACATTAATACCAAGATGATGACGACATTGATGTCTAGAAAAGCCAACCAATTGAATAAGTCTTGCTCTAAATCAAAAATACTGACCACCTTCACCAATTCCCCATGTTCGTTGGGGATGAGTTTTAATTGTTTTCTCAAGGACAGCAGGGTTTGGTCTAATGCATACCAATCCTTCGTGTGTATTTCATATCCTGAAATGAACTCTCCCGATGTGCCGTTTCCGGCGCTTATCTTGACCTCATAAACTCGAGTTTCCAATTTACTTATCGGATAATAGTACCGGTAATGCAGCCCTGATTCATCTAAAATTTCTTTATACGGGTTGTTTCCTGCACCAGGAACAGTTTTAGCGGTATGTGAATACCGAATTTTAATCTTATGTGAATCAATGAGTTGCGTATTGAACTCCGTGGTTTCGTAAAGTTTTAGGCGCAGTGTGGTATCGCTGAGCTTGGTCCCGAGATACTGGCCTTGAAATTGGCTTAATCCTTTACCCCAATCATAGCTCAGGTTCGTTGGCTTTCCTTGTGGTATAAAACTAACTACGAACTGGTTATTCACCAAAGAATCCCAAAGATCTAACTGACCGCTAAGGCCCCAATCGTTTAGTTTTTGGGTAATTCGGATATCGCAGATTACTAATTTCTCGTCGTAATCTTCAAAACCCGTGTCGTAAATACCAATGATTTTAAACTTCCTGGAAATGGGAGAGTCTTTCACGAAAAATGCGGAAATCTCATCATTTAGCTTAAGGTTCAGTTTGTTGCATATTCGAGATGAAATCAATATTTCGGAAGATACAGAGGGGCTCTTGTAGCTTGGAATCTTTCCCTCGATTAAATGTTCCTGGATGAACGAAAAATTATAGGAGTTATCAATGCCTTTAAACACCAATCCCACAACATCCGAACGTTCTCCAAGCGCCTGAATTAATCCAGGTTTATAAGCAACGCGATTAAATCCTTGCACATCATCTGTTGCATGGAGGACGCCTTCAACGAGCCTTGAAGTATGTATGGGATCGGATTCGTAGAAATCAGCATTGTTTTCATGTTGTATAAAAAGAGGCGCTGTAAATCCAGTGACCTTTCTCCGAATTTCGTTTTGAAATCCATTGACTACGGCAATCGTTAAGAGGTTTACAACAATGGATAGTGAAATACTTATTACTGCGATACGCAAAATCGGACGGGAAACTTTTATACCTTGCGAGCGATTCGGAAGAATCCGTTTAGCAATGAAAATTTCTACTGACACTTTTTATAATTTACTCAGCCAAAAATACGCTAATCTATTGGGTATGCATCATGGTTCACAAAATTATCCGTGGTTCATGCGTCTATTTGGTTTACTTGTGCTCGCTTGGTTTGTTAATGCTTCGGGAATCGCAGAGCCGTCCGCTGCAAAACCGATTTATCCAGGAGCGGAACGCATGGGGCTCTATTTGGATAGTTTGAAAGGAAAACGCATTGCCGTCGTAGCAAACCAAACCTCTTTGGTGAAAGGAGTCCACTTGGTAGATACCTTGCTTTGCGAAGAAATTAATATCGTAAAGATTTTCGCACCCGAGCACGGATTCAGGGGGGAGGGTGACGCAGGGGAGCACATTCACAGTACAAAAGATGAACGCACAGGGATTTCAGTAGTCTCCTTGTATGGGAACCACAAAAAGCCTACCGCCCTTGACTTGTTGGATGTAGATGTAGTCATTTTTGATATTCAAGACGTAGGTGTTCGATTTTACACGTATTTATCCACCTTGCACTATGTGATGGAAGCGTGTGCCGAAAATAATAAACGCTTGATTATTCTCGATCGTCCGAATCCGAATGCACATTATGTGGACGGGCCCATCTTAGAGCCTGAATTTAAGTCCTTTGTTGGAATGCATCCCGTACCTATCGTATATGGCATGAGCATCGGTGAATATGCACAAATGATCAACGGTGAGTTTTGGTTGAGCGACTCTATTCAATGTCAGCTTCAAGTAATTCCATGTAAAAATTATTCGCATAAATCTGTATATCAGCTTTCTGTTCCGCCGTCCCCTAATTTGAAATCTGATTTGGCCATAGCCTTGTACCCGAGTTTGTGTCTTTTTGAGGCTACTACGGTGAGTATCGGTCGGGGTACTGCCAGACCTTTTGAGCAATATGGGCACCCGAGATTTCCAAGTACAGGGTTTTACTTTGTTCCTAAACCCCAGACTGGTGCTAAGAATCCTCCGCACGTTGATCGTATTTGTCATGGGTTTGATTTGGCAAAAACATCCCAAACTCGAACCTACGAGTTAAATTTATTTTTCCTAACGAATGCGAGGGATTTACTTGGGGATTCGGCTGTATTTATTGATCAAAATGCCTTCTTCAACCGCCTTGCCGGAACAAATTCCTTGAAAGAACAATTATACAAAGGTTGGGGGCCTAAGGAGATTAGAGCATCGTGGAAACCGGGCCTAGAAAAATTTCTCAGTATCCGAAAGAAATATTTAATTTACCGCTGAGTTAGGCGTTCCTGACTTTCCTCCACGGCAGCTTCCATTTGTTTCGCATACGCATCGATGATTGATCCAATTTCAGGGTCAGTTGCACCGATGATTCGTGCGGCTAATACCCCGGCGTTTTTTGCAGCATTCAAGGCTACGGTAGCCACAGGAATGCCATTGGGCATTTGTAAAATACTCAGGATACTATCCCAGCCATCGATGGAGTTGCTTGATTTTATCGGAACGCCAATAACGGGAAGTGAAGTAAGCGATGCGACCATTCCAGGCAAGTGTGCAGCACCCCCGGCACCAGCAATGATTACATTAATTCCGTTTGACTTTGCAGCTTTTGCAAAAGCCACCATCTTTTCAGGGGTTCTGTGCGCGGAAACAACCTCTACGTGCGTGGGTATTCCAAAATCCTTTAACAGAAGCTCCGCTTCCTTCATGATTGGATAATCAGAGGCGCTTCCCATAATAATTGCAACCTTATACGTCATTTGATGGGGTATTTTCTTGAGTTAATTTAGTAGTTTCTGCGGATTGTTCTGTTGATTCAGGTTCCGCTATGCTTGCTTCGGAAGTGGCGTGCTCGCCAACCGATTGTTGTTGTATCACCGTATTGATTTTACTTCCTTCGTAATGCATGGTATTTCCAATATCAGAAAATACCTGATCCATAGGTTTCAGTAATTCTTCTTCCGGTTGTTTCAGGATCTGTTCGATGTTTAAATCTTTTTTGATGTCAACACCAGACTTTCGAATTTCACTTTTAATTTCTTCGGAGGCATTCCGAATAGAGAACAAGGCCTTTCCGAGGGTTTTCGCAATGCCTGGTATACTTTTAGGACCAAAAAAAATAAGCACCACGAGAATAATGACCAATACTTCATAGCCGTCAACATCGTTAAAAAGCAGGGGCATTGTAACCATCAAAACAAAGTTACGACATTTTACTTCGTTTGTATTTTTTCAACTACTTTAAGGATGAATATTTTTGGAATAAACGGAGAGAGGTAATTGATTAGGATATGAAAGCCAAGGTCGCTAATGATGATGGTTTTTCCTTTCATCATTGCTTTATATCCTTTTAGTGCAGTTGAATATGCGTCGGCACCTTTTTCAAACATTTTCGCATTTCCCATGCCTGCTGCAAATTCGAATTCTGTTTTTACAGGCCCTGGGCAAAGCGCAGTAACACTTACTGCGGTATTTCGCAATTCATAATTTGTTGCCTTGGTTAAGGAAACCACAAACGCTTTGGTAGCGAAATAGGTGGCCTGAAGTGGACCAGGAATAAACCCTGCGGTACTTGCTGTATGCAGTATTTTCCCTTCGTTTTTCTCAATCATTTCTGGAAGAAACCCATGCGTTAATGCAGTTAAGGCTTGCACGTTTACAGCAATCATTTGATGGTCATCCGCTGCTGAACGATCTGCGAATTTACCCCAACCACCGAATCCGGCATTATTGAAAAGATAATTAATAAAAATCCCGGTGGATTTAATGCTTGAAATCAGCCGTTCAACTTCATCTATGTTCCCCAAATCCGCGGCAAAAACATGCGCTTCAACCGAATATTTCTCCTTAAGCTCTGTAGCGAGCTCGTTCAATGCCTCAACTCTTCGAGCAACTAAAACCACGTTGTTTCCACGTGATGCGTGTATTCGTGCGAGTTCTTTTCCTATGCCACTGGAGGCTCCTGTTATCAATCCTGCTTTTACCATGTTTTTTTACCGTGTTAAATGAATGAAATAGTACGAAGTAATAGTCTTTTGTAAATCAGTTAAAATGATGGTATATACCCCCTCTGTTACATCGTTCCCGTTTTGGTCTTTTCCATCCCAATTATTCGCGTAAGATTCTGAGTAGTAAACCACATTTCCCCAACGATTAAGAATGGTTAAGGAAGTTCCTGGTTTAAGCGATTGAATGAACAATACATCGTTGATCATATCATCATTGGGACTGAATACATTCGGTACTTGAATTTGGTCGTACACCGTAATGAATGCATTCGCTGTATCCACGCATCCTTCGTTATTGGTTACCGTTAATGTCACTTGAAAAGTCCCTGCGGTGTAGCTATAACTCCAAGGTGAAGGTTGAAACATGGTAATCCCCGCATTTACCCACTGTTCTGAGGTGTAATTCGTTGAAGTGTTTGTAAATGTTACGCTATCTCCAAGATTGGGAAGGAGTGGGGTGTAGGTAAATGAAGCGATGGGATAGTTCGGCGGGGTTAAGGTATACAAAGCAGATGTATCGCTGCACCCGTTGGCATCGGTCACTGAAAGAATATAGTTTCCTGCAGTTAAATTTTGCAAATTCAAACTGTTGATGTTTCCCGGTTGCCAAGTATAGGTATAGGAATTTGTTCCTCCACTCGCGCTAATCCCAGTAATGCTTCCATTTACCAAGCAGGTGGGATTTACCACGTTTACTTGGGTTTCATTCAAGACCACAGGAGTTAAGGCAGGAACGGTAACAGTCATGGTTGAAATACAATTGTTGGCATCAGTAACGGTAAGTGTGTACATTCCTGTCCCGACGCTTACATTGTCAGCCGTATTGATGGAATTGCTCCAGCTGTATTGGATTCCAACAGCATTGCTAATTATACCTGTAATAGAGCCAGGTTCACCGTTACACCCTACAGGGATGATTTGGAGTTGTGTCGTGTCAATGATAGGCCCACCCGTAGAGTTAATAATAATTCCTGTAATACTATCGCTACATCCAGCATTATCGGTTACCACAAGACTGTATGATCCCGGTGCCAATCCATTCGGTAGATTCAAGGTGTTCTGTTGGTTAGACCAAAGATACGTGAGTGGGGGAGTGCCTCCAATAATGGTTATTCCCGAAATCCCGCCGTTGTTTTGCCCGCAAAGTTCATCCAATACTTGCATTGAGGTGGTATCAATGACGGGAGGTGCGGCTGCCAGTACGTTCAGTGGTCCCAAGGTATCTACACAATTGTTTTGATCTGTGACAATAAGTGTATACTGCCCTGCAGCAACATTGTTTAGGTTTGCGGAATTTATATTTCCTGGAATCCAAAGATAGTTCAGTCCGTTTCCTGTGGCAGTAATTCCACTAATTCCACCATCTTGCTGACCGCAATGCGCTGGGGCATAGGTGATTTGACTGGAATCTATGGTGGGGCCACTCGTGAATGGAACTGTCAGCGGACTTGAAACGGCAATACACCCATTTCCATCGGTAACCGTGAGGGTATAACTGCCACTCACTAATCCGGAAGGACTAATCGCAGTACCGCCATTGTTACTCCAAGAATAGCTTAAATTATTTCCAGTGGCGGTAATTCCACTGATGCTTCCGAGGGTCCCGTTGCACGATTGCGCGGTAATTATGGCGTTGTTCGTATTAACACTGGGACCGTTTGTACCCGAAATTGTGAATGGGGCAGAGGTACTTGAGCAACCGGCAGCATCAGATACCGTTAGCGTGTAGGTTCCTGCGGGAGCATTCGTAAGGTTCAGTGTGTTTCCTCCATTATTTGACCATACGTAGGTGTAGGGTTGTGCGCCACCGTTTACGCTCAGTCCAATAATCGAACCTGGAACTAAACACGTTGCGTTGGTTATGGTTGGAATGCCTGTAATTTGTGGAGAGGCACCAATAACCACAGTAACTGGTTTTCGGAATGATCCGGGACACAGCCCGATATAATAGGTTGTTGTGGTGTTGAGTACAGGGGTAGTGAATGTTGTACCGGTGCCTGCAACGGTATTTCCAAAAGGGGTAGTATACCAAGTTAGGTTACCAGCGGGGGGATTTCCAAGGGTCGAGGCACTGAGTGTGGCTGAACCAGAACCGCATAGGGTATCGTTCGCTGCGATGATATCATAAAAAGAGGTGTTTGTGGTTGAAATACCGCTTGCGCCGCCCGTTGCTCCATTTGGAGGGAAATTCGGAACAAAGGTTGAATTCGTAACGCCAGAAATTCCTCCATTTACTTGCTGAATTGGTGTGCCGCTTGAAATGGAAATATATCCGCCGCCGCCGCCGCCACCGGGTCCATCCGCCTCCATGGAAGGGGATGAGGCAAAGGCTCCAAAAGAAATGACTTGATTTCCTCCGTTTCCTCCATTGGCTTGAAGTGTAATGGTATTGGGTATGGCGCTCGCATTGGAGATGTAAATACTTCCGCCTCCACCTGCGCCACCTGCGCCGTCATTCCCATATTTTTGTGTTGATGCCTGAGGTGCGGTTTGCCCGTTTGGATTGGCGTTTACTCCGTTTTCACCATTTGCTTCAACGGTTCCATTGCCTGAAATACTGCCATAAACTCTGATGTATGCGATGCCTCCACCTCGTCCACCGTTGCCTCCTTGCGCGTTGTTCTGGTCTCCAGCACCGCCACCGCCTCCAGCAAACAAGCGCGTATTATCTTGGGTTAGAGGATGCCCCCCTAATCCGCCCTCTTTTCTTCGATAATCCCCTCCCCAAGCGGTACTGTTCGGACCAACGGTATTTTCGTTTTGGTTTACCGTCGCGCCTGAATAACCGCCTCTTCCTCCACCTGGACTAATGGATCCTCCCATGCCCGCTAATTCCAGATTCCAATTTACGTTATACGTAGGATTAGGAACCCCTTTTCCCGTGTACGGTAGTGCCACATTACCCACATTACATCCGCCTCCACCTCCGGCATTGTGATTGTTTCCACCGCCTCCGCCATTGGCCGGGGCACTTTTACAATACCTGGAGTAAATGGCGTCATATTCCGTGTAGAATCCGGCAATACTTTCTCCTTTTTCTGCCCCTTGGGTAGCCACATGAGATGCGCAAAATCCAATATCATTAACATTCCCAGGCGGGCTTCCTAAGGTCTGGTCCTCGGTAGCGCCGCCGCGAAAACCAGATCCACTGGCAGATATTTTAGCGCTTGAATTGAGGAGCAGGTTCCCGTCAACTTCTACTGCTACGACGCCTCCGGTGTTCCCATTCCATAAACTGGGTACAACGGACGTATTTGCATTCAGCGTTAAGTTGATAAACCGAGGAATGCGAACAACTTGCACATGTCCGGATATCGTATAGTTATTTGTCAGGGGACACATCAAACTGATGGTGTTCGCTCCTGAAACAGATTTAACCTCAGCGAGCTCGAATTTGCCGGCATTATGGTAGTTGGTAATTTCACCCCACAAAGGAATGTGTTGGTTCCAATCGTTGATGTGTCCTTGTGGTGTGGTGTATGGACCCCAGAATTGTCCGTTAGAGGAAACATATTCACTGGCAGGGTAGGTATCAACGTTTAGTGTGGCGCCTTGCATCTGAATGATCATGATTAAATCACCAGGAGTCAACACTCCTTGAAAAAAGCCACCGACCATGGTATTTGATGCCACGGTAATTAAGGTTTGACCTGCTGATGCATTGGCATTAAGCACGGTATAACTGTTTACTAAAGCATTTAGGGAGGTAACCGTGTAAGACCCATCTTTACCGCGTTGTGCAAGGCAATGTAAGGTGGTGGACAGTATGAAGGAAAATAAAAAAAGTTGTTTCATGACTTGGAGTGCGCAGGAGACGTTTGATTCGTAAAATTAGTTGTTTTATTCGTGCGGAAACTTCAAATCAAGGTTAGTGAGCCCGTGTTCACAAAAATAGTATCCAATTTCTTTCTTTTTTTCAAACATAAGGCGACTTTCGCTGATATCCACTTCTCGTTCAGGACGTTCATGAAAAAGGTGGTATTGAATGGCTTTCCATCGTAGGTTGGCAGACTTCATGCCCATGAGGTGGGCGCGATATTCAATGTCTGTGTCTTCGCCGTATCCGGGTAAAATGTAATCCATATCAAATCCATTGAGTGCTAAGAGGTCTTGTTTGTGCCAACCCATGTTACATCCCAATAAGCGAACCCGTTTATTTAATTGCAAAGGTCTTCCCGGGAAATATATTCCCTCTTCAATGCGTTTTGTTTTTTGACGTATTAACCTGTAAAGATTGATTGTACGTATTCCAAGGGTGCGGACCTGCTCTGAAGTTTTTTGATCGAGATCTAACCTTCTTCCTGCGGTAAAACGTCCCACTTGGATATACGCCCGATGCGCTGCGACAAACTTGGGGTGTAACACACAGTCCCCATCAATAAAAATTAGCTTTTCATGGCGGGAGAGTAGGATTGCTTTATTAAGTATTCTATTTTTATTAAATCCCGTGTCCTCCTGATCAATGTGGGTAATACTGAGTGAGCTTGAGAACTTATCAAGCGTTTCCCGGATGGTCGGATCAATCGCATCATGTGCAATAATGATTTGTGCAGGAATGATCGATTGCTGACACACGGATTCCATTACACGTTCGAGTGTTTGATAGTCTTTGTAAACTGTAATGATGAGCGAAACAGGCATTTGCTCAAATATAGGCAATTAACCCATGAGTTGAAAGACAATATCTGCCACTGCAGGACAAATGTCTGCATTTTTTTCAGTGATATCGAGTACCTGATGCATGTATTTACGATTGGTATGTGGGTATTCCCGACACGCAAGAGGACGATGTTCATAAATGCTGCATTCATTGTCTGCTCCCAGAAAGGAACAAGGGCTTTTTTGCAACACATAATCAGCATCTTCATCCGTTCGTAAGTATTCGCTTATAAATTTCGATTCCTTCATGCGCAGGTGTTTTGAAATTCTACGAATATCTGTATTTCTAAAGATGGGCGAGGTTGTTTTACAGCAATTGGCACATTTCAGGCAATCTATTTTTTGAAAGGTACGCTCATGGGCCTCTCGAAATATGGTATCTAACTGTTTGTGTTTCCTAACTTTCTTTAAAAAGGATTGAATTTCCTTTCTTGAAACGTCGCTTTTATTGAGTAAATCTTGGTATGCGGGGATTAACATGAAATGGGTGTATGAAAGTTAAGGAAAGGCTAGGGAGTTTAATCCAGAAGATTGGGATCCGTGAAGTTGTTTTCGTTGAGATATTTACGCTCAAACCAAAAGGTACCAAAAGGAATTAAGGACATAAGCCAGCCAATCGCGTAAAATTCAACCGTTCTTTTGAAGCGCACGCCAACGATTAACACCCATAGACAATAGGCAATGAAAAGTATTCCATGGGCAACGCCTACGATTTGATTCGGAAGTGGCCAATGCATAATATATTTCAAGGGCATGGTTATCGCGAAGGAGATGTATGAAATTCCTTCTGTAATGGCTAGGATTTTTAACGTTTTTAATGGTGTCATCACAAGGTTTCTTTTAATTTTTCTAACATGATTATTTGATCTCGAATGGATGCCGCTAAGATAAAGTCTAATTCCTTTGCAGCGCGTTGCATTTCCTTTTTTAATTGTTTTATTTCTTTTTCAACGGCTTGTATGCTTTGGTATTCGCCTTTCGCTTCACGCATGTTCTTAGCCTTGTTTCCTTGCTGATAATTGGACTCACGGCTTGCGCTGTTTCTGAGCCCCGCATCGATCGGTTTATTTAAGGGTTGAGGTGTTAGCCCGTGAGCATCGTTGTAAGCGATTTGGATTGCTCTTCTGCGTTCTGTTTCCTCAATGGTCAAACGCATGGAATCGGTCATTTTATCCGCATACATGATCACTCGACCGTTTACATTTCTTGCTGCTCTTCCTACGGTTTGCACCAATGACTTTACATTACGGAGAAATCCCTCTTTATCCGCATCCAAAATTGCAACCAATGACACCTCCGGCAAGTCAAGGCCCTCCCTGAGTAGGTTTACACCGATCAAGACATCAAAGGTTCCGATTCGAAGTTCGCGTAAGATTTCTACCCGATCCAGCGTATCAATATCGCTGTGGATGTATTGGCAATTTACACCGACTTTCGTAAGGTATTTTTGAAGTTCTTCAGCCATCCGTTTGGTGAGAGTGGTCACCAATGCGCGTTCATTTAAGGCAACACGGGCCTGAATTTCTTCAATGAGGTTGTCAATCTGAAAGCGGCTAGGTCGGACCTCGATGATGGGATCAAGTAAGCCGGTTGGACGGATAACTTGTTCAACCATGATGCCCTCGGAGAGCGCTACTTCTAGGGCTGCGGGAGTGGCAGAAACAAAGACACATTGATTCAGTAATCCTTCGAATTCTTCATATTTTAAAGGACGGTTGTCGATGGCTGCTTGAAGTCTAAATCCGTATTCAATGAGGTTGGTTTTTCTGGCCCTGTCTCCACCATACATCCCTTTAACTTGAGGTAAAGTCACGTGGCTTTCATCAACCATCATGAGGAAATCCTCTGGGAAATAATCCAACAGGCAAAAGGGACGCTCACCGGGTTGACGATTGTCGAAATATCTGGAATAATTCTCAATGCCCGAACAATAACCGAGTTCTCGAATCATTTCTAGGTCATAGGAAACTCTTTCGTATAAGCGATTGGACTCTTCCAAGCGTCCCTGTTTTTTGAATTGCTCCACTTGAAACACCAAATCATCTTGAATTTGGTGGATGGCTTGAAGGGTGTTTTCCGGACTCGAAACAAATAAATTTGCGGGATAGAGGTTGAGGTCAGTATGGGTTTCGAAAATATGATTCGTAATGGGATCTATGGCTTGAATTCCTTCGATTTCATCGCCAAAAAACAATACCCGTACTACGTGGTCAGCATAGGCAAGGTAGATGTCTACGGTATCGCCGGTTACGCGGAACATGCCGCGCTCAAACACGTCTTCGCTGCGGGTATATAAATTTTCAACCAATCGGTGCAGGAATTTATTTCTAGGAACTTCCATGCCTACATGAATCGGGAGTATGCTTTTCTTAAATTCGTTGGGGTTGCCAATTCCATAAATGCAAGAAACAGACGCAACTACAATGATATCTCTTCTCCCTGATAGCAGGGCAGAGGTAGCAGCCAAGCGTAGTTTTTCGATTTCATCGTTGATAGAAAGGTCCTTTTCGATGTAGGTATTGGTGACCGGTATATAGGCTTCGGGTTGATAATAGTCGTAATACGACACAAAATACTCTACGGAATTATTCGGAAAGAATTGTTTGAATTCGGCATAGAGTTGGGCCGCTAAAGTCTTATTGTGCGAGAGAATCAAGGTGGGTTTTTTCACCTGTTCAATCACATTAGCCATGGTAAAGGTTTTGCCGCTGCCAGTAACTCCGAGCAAGGTTTGGAAGGTAATTCCTTCGTGGATTCCTTGCACTAATTGACGAATCGCCTCAGGTTGATCTCCGGTGGGTTGGTATGCTGAAACCAATTCAAAATCCATGGTACAAAGGTAGGGGAATTAAAAGCAAATACGGTCAACATTGTCCGGCACTCAAGTCAAAAAAAAAGAGGTCCGAAGACCTCTTTAACAAGTTATATTGAATTGGGCTTATTCGCCTTTCTCCATTTTTTCTTTCAATCCAGCTAAGGCATCTAAATCACCAAGGGTAGATTTCTCGTTTCCTTTGTTGATTGCTTTAACCGCTTCATCGGTTGTTGATCCGGTAGAAGTTTTCTTGGCTCCTCCTGTTTTGGCTGGTTTAGCAACTGGCGCTGGAGACTCTTGAGTATCATCAAACGTACGCGTGTGAGATAAGACAATTTTCTTAGCTTCCTTGTTAAACTCAATCACTACAAAATCCAAGGTTTCTTCTACTTTAGCATTAGAACCATCTGCTTTACGCAAGTGCTTGCTCGGGCAAATTCCTTCAACGCCGTAAGGAAGAGAAACAATTCCTGACTTATCTTTCATTTCAGTGATAGTTCCTGAATGTGTTGATCCCTCAGCAAAGGTACCTTCAAATACGTCCCATGGATTTTCTTCTAATTGTTTGTGACCTAATGAAATTCTACGGTTTTCACGATCGATTTCCATTACAATCACATCAAGCATATCACCAACCTTACAGAATTCTGATGGGTGCTTGATTTTCTTCTGCCATGACAAGTCGGAGATATGAATTAATCCATCAACTCCTTCTTCTAATTCAACAAATACTCCGAAGTTCGTGAAGTTTCGAACTTTCGCGGTGTGTTTTGAATCTACACCATATTTGTTTTCGATTTCACTCCATGGATCAGTCATCAATTGTTTGATTCCAAGACTCATTTTGCGTTCGTCACGGTCTAGGGTTAAAATAACCGCTTCTACCGTATCTCCAATTTTCATGAAATCCTGTGCGCTTCGTAAGTGTTGAGACCAAGACATTTCTGAAACGTGGATTAAGCCTTCAACGCCTGCTGCGATTTCAATAAACGCACCGTAGTCTGCCATCACCACTACTTTTCCAGAAACTTTATCGCCCACGTTCAAGTTCACGTCTAGTGAATCCCATGGATGCGGTTGAAGTTGTTTCAAGCCTAACGCAATTCGTTTTTTATCATCATCAAAATCAAGGATTACCACGTTGATTTTTTGATCAAGCTCGAGCAATTCTTCTGGATGATTTACACGACCCCAAGAAAGGTCTGTAATGTGAATTAATCCGTCTACGCCACCAAGATCGATGAATACTCCGTAAGAAGTAATGTTTTTAACAACACCTTCCAATACTTGTCCTTTCTCGAGGCCAGAGATAATTTGTTTTTTCTGCTCTTCAATTTCTGCTTCAATGAGCGCTTTGTGAGATACAACGACGTTTCTAAATTCTTCGTTGATTTTCACCACTTTGAATTCCATATTTTTACCTACGTAAACATCGTAGTCACGGATTGGCTTCACATCAATTTGAGAACCAGGTAAGAATGCCTCAATTCCAAACACGTCTACAATAAGTCCACCTTTCGTACGGCACTTAACATATCCGGTAATGATTTCACCGCTTCGCAATACATCATTCACACGAATCCATGCGCTGTGCATACGAGCGGTGCGGTGAGAAACAATCAACTGACCGGTTCTGTCTTCCTGCACTTCAACGTATACGTCTACGGTATCCCCAACTTTTAAATCAGGATTGTAACGAAACTCATTGGCTGCAATAACCCCTTCAGATTTGTAACCAATGTTTACGATTACTTCTTTTTTGGTGATCATTTCAACAGTACCTTGAATTACTTCTTTTTCGTTGATAGAAGTCAAGGTTTTCTCATACTGATCTGATAACTCAGAACGTTGAATTTGGGTATATCCGTCTAAGGATAAGGCTTCCCAATCGAAATCTGCACTTCCGTGCGCGGCGATTTCTTTTTTGCTAGTTTTTGCCATAAGGCGTTTAAGAATTTGTATTTCAAAGTGTTCGGCCTTTGAAAGGGTTAATTAATTGGCCGAATTCCGAACGTCGACCCTATTTCAAAGGTGCAAAGGTACACTTAAAATCTAAGATTCCGAACGTTTGCCTTAATTTTCGCTCGGATTTTTGGGGAAATTGGCAATCATTTTGAACTTTGACCCTTGTAATTCCATGCATGTTTTCCAAAGGGTCTCGTACCTTGATTCAAACACAAGGTGTTTTGGGATGTTGTTGGCTGCGATCCAGCTATGTTCCTTAATTTCTTCTTCCAGTTGCTGTTCGTCCCATCCGCTGTAGCCTACAAAAAACTTTAATTGGATGGATTCATAGCCGTTTAATTCCAAATATTCCACTAAGCTATCGAAATCACCACTGAAATAAATGTCGTTGCCACAAGCAAGAGAATTCGCAATGCGGTCGCCTACATTGTGCAAGAAAAACAGCTGATTTTTAGCAACAGGTCCGCCAACGAACAAAGCTTGGTCTTTTAAGTCAGTTCGGTCGATAATGTCATGTAAATTAAGGGCCAAAGGGTGATTCAGTACAAACCCAAAAGTACCCTCGGCGTCGTATTGACACAAGTAAACCACCGAACGTTCAAAGAAGGGGTCACCCTGAAATGGATCGGATAATAAAAACCCTCCAGCTTTTGGTTTTTCAGTGTGTTCAAATATTAAACTAGTCTTTTTCACAGAATGTACGCGTACAAAGGTAAGGTTTTCTACTTTTGTATCTATGAAGCTAGGTGCAATTGATGTGGGGTCCAATGCCATGCGCGTACTGATAGGGGAGGTAACCAAACCTGTTGGGATATGGCATTATTCAAAAATAGCGTATTTAAGACTTCCCGTTCGCTTAGGCGAAGAGGTCTTTGATAAGGGAAAAATTTCCGATGAGAAAATTGAAAAGTTTATCGAAGGAATGCGTCTTTTTAAGAATTATCTCGATTTTTATGGTGTTTTGGATTACCGTGCGGTAGCCACTTCAGCGATGAGGGACAGCTCGAATGCCAAAAAAATCATTCAACGCGTAAAGAAAGAAACCGGAATTACCCTCGAGGTCATCACGGGAAAGGAGGAGGCTGAGTTAGTTTATCTTACCTTTCAGTTAATCCCAGATCTTAAAATGAACTATGTGTTGATCGATGTGGGTGGAGGAAGCACAGAAATTACCTTATTTCAAAATAACCGCGTACACACCGCGCGATCTTTCCAAATCGGCAGTGTTCGTTTGCTAAAAAATAAAGTGTCCAGTACAGCTTGGGAGGAGGTGGCTGAGTGGTTGACCACCGAGGTATTGCCATTCCATCCTGCTCGAATTTTTGGTTCCGGTGGAACGATCAATAGTGTACACAAAGTACTTGGCAAACAGGATAAATCCCCAGTAGACCTCTCAGAAATGAAGTGGCTGCAATCGCAACTCGAACCATTAAGTATAGAAGATCGCATCCACCAATTCAAAATAAAGCCAGACCGAGCGGATGTTATAGGTCCGGCCATGGAGATTTACATTCAGCTCATGCAGACCTTAGATTTGGAGCAGATTTATGTACCCAAAATGGGGCTGTCCGATGGAATGATGTTAGATTTATACCGAGAAAAAACACTATGAGTCAAAAACCAGCAATTCCGAAGGGTACAAGGGATTTTTTGCCTGAAGATGTCTTGAAGCGAAATTT
>DBCM01000011.1 GCA_002293045.1 Flavobacteriales bacterium UBA958
TATCCAGCCATGGATATGGTGTGTTTAACGTCATTCAATGAAGGCACACCCGTTTCATTAATTGAAGCTCAAGCAAGTGGCATCCCCGTAATAAGCACCAATGTTGGGGGTGTAAAAGACATTATTGACGAGAACCAAACCGGAATAATACTGCAGGGAAAATCAGCCGATGAACTTAGTAAATACCTCGTTGAATTGCACTTAAATAAGAACTTGAGGGTTAAAATGTCACAAAATGCTTGTAACTTTGTAAAAGAACAGTTCAGTTATCAACGATTGGTAGCAGACGTCGACCAACTATATACGAGCTTATTGGCCAATGAATAGCAAACAAATAATTTTTGGTGTCCTTTTGATGTTAACTAGTTCATGCGGGGTATACAACTCCAATAAGTTACTCGCTCCTTCAAAAGATCCATCATACACCATTTCTTCGTTTGAGGGTCAAACCGCAGATGAAAGAATCCAGTCCGGAGATGAATTAAGAATCAAAATATATCCAAATTCTGGGGAACAGGCCCTGTTATCGATTGCCGCCCTTGGTGAAGAAGAAGGTCCTGCGGTTCAAGGAGACGGATTTGTGGTGAATTCCAGTGGTGAAATAACCCTTCCCTTACTTGGTAGCATTTCTGTTCAAGGCCTGCACCTAGAGGAATTGGAAGCACAACTAACCGAAAAATTAGCAACGATAATTCAGGCTCCCTATGTGGAAATTACCATTGTAAACAAAAGGGTGTTATTGTTCAATGGTAAAGGTGCTGGTCAAGTAATTCCGTTGAAAAATGAAGGTACTACCCTCATGGAAACATTGGCAATAGGTGGCGGAGTAAAAGATTTTGGTAAGTCGAATGAAATCAAGCTATTTCGTCAAGAAAATGGACAGCGAAAGATATACGAATTCGATTTGTCAGAAATGAATCAACTGAAGAACACGGATGTTATCATTAAGAACCGAGATATTATTGTAATCAATCATAATCCCAGGAATGTACAGAATACCTTGCGCGAAATCGGTCCTTGGCTGAGTATATTAACCAGTGGGTTGGCTATATTTTCAATCTTCAGTAAACTATGACGAAAGAAAAGTTGATTGTTAACGACCAATTCAACCCGTTAATCTTAAGAAACATCTTAGCGAGGCATTGGCACAAACCTATATTACTAGTTGGGGCTTTGTTTATTCTCGCATTTTTATACCTCCGGTATACGAAACCTAGATATAATTCACAGGCGATTCTTCAAATCGTACATTCCAACAAAGTACAACAAGTACTTGGAGATGCTGCGCCATCCGCTCAAGAAAGTAGTTTATCAAAGGATGTTGAATTATTAAGGTCCTCCATTCTATTTCAGGATGCTGTAGAAAATCTTCACCTGGATGTGAGTGTATACAACGAAGGGAACCTGTTAACTGAAAACTTGTATGGGTTTACGCCTTTTTCCATAACCGTAAAGGACCTATACGATTCCTCATTCTGCGGAAATATAATACAGCTAAATCCGAGCGAAAACGGAGACTTTGAACTGAGCTATGAGCACCAAAAAATCCCGCAAAAAATACAAGGACGGTTAGGTGTTCCCATTAAAACAAGACTCTTCAATATTGAAATTAAAACCAATGATCATGTTGCTTTTGAACGCATCTTGACTTCGGGTAAGTTATACTTTCAATTCAATAGTAAAGCAGCAATCGTTCAATCATTACAGACAGGGCTTAGCATAACTCCAATAGATGAAAGCGCACGTACCATTGAGATTTTGTATCAACATGAGAATCCAAAATTATGTTTACACCTCGTTCAGTCTATTATTAATAGCTACCTCAATTTTGAAAAATATAAAAAACAAGAAGAAAGTAGTCAAACCATCGCATTTATCAATGGACAATTAGATTCTTTATCTCTTGTGTTGGATCATTCCAAAGACAGCTTAAGCAACTTTCAACGCAATCAAAACCTACCCAGCATCGCCTATGAGGAATCAGACATTACTGGGAATCTCTCTGCATATTCGAAACGATTAGGAGAGATAAACGAAGAGCTTAACGCAGTTAAATATGTAAATACCCGAATTTCTGCAGATGTTTCACGAAATGAAATATACCGAATACTGCCTGAATTGGTAGGCCGAAGAAGTTTTGAAGGATCTATTACTCGTCAAATAGAAGAACTAAACAAACTCCTGGAAACCAAGGAGGATTTATTGCAGGATATAACCTACGAGAGCAGTAAGGTTCGATTAATCAACGAACGTGTAGCCAATCGAATTCAAGGAGTTAAGAAAAGCTTAAATGCGATTCAAGAGCGGTTGATGCATGAAAAGCGCTTATTGGAAAGCCAATTGGCAAGATATGAAGGTAAATTAATGGGATTACCAGAGAAAACCTCTGAATTCAACCGTCTCAAATACATGGAGGAGTTGAATCGCGAATATTTTAATTTGTTTACACAGAAAAAGATTGAATTTCAAATAAATAATGCTGGATTTTCAAGTGAAAACAGATTGTTGAGTTTACCTGTGCTCGCATCAACCCCGGTTTCGCCGAACCCAAATCGCACCTACCTCATTGTAGGCTTAGGAGGACTTTTATTAGGCATTGCGTGGTTGTTGTTTTATTACTTGACCTATAATGAAATCACGTCCCTGGCAGACCTTAAAGGATTGTTGCCGTCAACAACAACGATTTTGGGCAGTGTTCCCCTCTACAAGCAGCGAATGAAGCATTCACAAATCGTAATCAATAAGTCTCCGAAATCCCGGATATCAGAATCGATTCGAAACATCAAATCAAACCTCAATTTTATCAATAAGGATGCTCAATTAATTGCCGTTTCATCCTCCATCTCCGGGGAAGGAAAAACCTTTGTAATTATGAATCTAGCCGCCACATTTGCTATGTCGGGAAAACGATGCATTATTTTGGATTTAGATTTAAGAAAGCCGAAGGTACACCATGGGTTTAATATAGACAACCTCAAAGGCATGAGTCAGGTATTGTCTGGGATTATGACCTTGGAAGAAGCGATTCAATCGTCCGAGATTCCAAACCTTGACTACATAACTGCCGGTCCAATACCGCCGAATCCATCGGATTTAATCCAAAGCAAAGCCTTAGAAGCCACCATCGAGACCTTGAAAAAAACATACGATATTGTCTTAATTGATAATCCTCCCGTTGGGATTGTCTCAGACGGAATAAACCTCTTGTCAAAAGCGGATATTCCGATTTACGTATTTAAAGCGAACTATTCAAAACGAATCTTTGCCAATCAACTGATGCAACTTTTCGAGATCCAAAAAATCGACAAGATTAACATTATTCTTAATGCAGTTCCTTCTGGCGGTTCATTGTATGGATATGGTTACGGATATGGTTATGGTTACGGATATGGTGGGTACTATTCTGATGACGCCGACGAGTCGTGGTGGAAAAAACTCCTGTCATGGGTAAAATTCAAGAAGAAAAAGAATGGAAATTAGCGAATTCAATATCCCCGGATTATTGCTTATTACCCCAAAACGATTCAGCGATGAACGTGGTTTTTTTATGGAATCGTTTCAAACAGATCGGTATGCGCAAGTGATCCAAGAACACTTTGTACAAGACAATATTTCAAATTCCAAAAAAGGGGTAATCAGAGGCTTACACCTTCAAAAACCACCTCATGCGCAAGGAAAACTCGTTCAAGTATTGCGCGGTGCAGTAAGTGATGTTGCCCTCGATTTAAGAAAATCCTCCCCGACCTTCGGCATGCATGTCCAGGTAGAAATCAGTGCGGAAAATGGTCAACAATTTTATATACCTCCGGGATTTGCACACGGGTTTCAAGCCTTGGAAGACGACACATTGTTTCTATACAAATGCACGAATTTTTACGCTGCCGCAGACGAGTTAACCCTTCGGTGGGACGATCCCGTGCTGGACATACAATGGCCGATTAAGCCGGCAATTACATCTCCAAAAGATGAACAAGGATGGTGGTTTAACGAATTTAAAAGTCCGTTTTAGCCTATGGCATTGGTTGTGAAGTTATTGTTTTATTTTTTGGGGACCATGGGCTTTACCCTGCTTACGGTATACTTACTCCTCGGGTTTGCAAAATCGCTGGGCATTCGAAGTAAAAATGACATCAGCGTGCGATGGAGTAACACCTCGAAACCTTCACTTGGCGGAATTGCAATCTTTGCCTCCGTTTTTATGGCGATTGTCATCTACTTAATTTCTCATCCGACAGAGAATATTTTTGGAAATCAACGGTTTCTGTTTTTCTTTTTAGGGATTTCTCTCGCATTCATCATGGGCTTGGCCGATGACGCCTTTAATACACGGCCCTTAATTAAATTAGTTACGCAAGTAATCTGCGGGTTAAGTGTCGTAGCGAGTGATTTAGTGATTCCTGCCACAAGCAATTATTGGATTGACGCAACGCTCACTGTGGTCTGGGTAATCGGCTTAATGAACTCATTAAACATGTTAGACAACATGGATGGGATTACCGCAAGCGTGGCCATTAGTATTTTACTCATGCTATTGGCCTTTGAATTACTATTCAGTTCATCTGCCATAGATATCCACACCTTTATCATCATTGGATTGGCAGGTTCGTTAAGTGGCTTTTTAGTGGTGAACGCCCCTCCTTCGAAGTTATTTATGGGGGATTCAGGTAGCCAACTTATCGGATATGCCATTGCCTTTTACAGCATTTATCACCTGTGGTACAACGAACCGAGTCACCCGCCTTTTTGGGTAACGTTTTACGTGGCGCTCATGATATTAGCCATTCCATTCATTGATACGTTTACCGTTTCATTCAACCGCATCAAACAAGGAAAATCGCCTGCCAAAGGAGGAAAAGACCACACCACGCACCACTTGGTATATCGGGGATTTACGGAACGGGAAACATTCTTATTTGTGGCTATGGCCTCTATCATTCTTGGCGCTGCTGGACTTCTTGTCTTTTATCTATATTCATTAAAACTTCATTATTTTTCACTGCTTCCCGTGTTGCTTTTTATACCCATCTTTTATTTTCTTTTCAAAAACACCCATGAATTTAAAGCACCACAAAACAATAATAATAGCTTGGATTAGCCTTCTCTTAATCGTTTCCGCGTGCGATACCCCGAAATCTACCCGTCCATCACGTCAAGTGGTAACGCACTCCAATGAGGTCCCAAAATTGCCTGAAAAAATGATTTTTTTCAATCAGTCACTTTCGCTATTGGATTTAGATATCAAGGAACGCCTAGACCGTGAAATACTGGTTAACACCTATTTCCAAAGCAGTACAAGTTTAGCTATTAAGCGATCTGCACGATATTTTCCAACCCTTGAACGCATTTTAAAAGAGGAAGGGGTGCCGGAAGATTTCAAATACCTCTGCGTTATCGAAAGCAACTTAAGCAATGTCATTAGCCCTGCCGGGGCTGCGGGATTTTGGCAATTTATGCCTGGTACTGCGCCAGAATACGGCCTCAAAGTTACACCTGAAATAGATGAACGCAATCACCTCGAAAAGAGCACCAGGGCAGCTTGTAAATTAATTAAAAACAATTACCGCTTATTTAACGATTGGGTTAATGCCTGCGCAGCATATAATCGCGGACCTGGTGGACTTTTAAGAGACATGGAATCGCAGGGAGTTAAACACTTTTTTGACACCGAAATGAATCCGGAAACCGCGCGATATGTATTCAGGATCATGGCTTTGAAATTAATTATGGAACATCCAACTGCATACGGATATCACATTCCTTTCGAAACAAGGTATTCACCCATCAAAAGCAGGGAAATTCAAATTAACATGCCGATTAAAAACTTAGCACTATGGGCTCGTCAACAAGGTACTAGCCTTAAAATTATTCACCTATTAAATCCATGGATCTTAACCAACCAACTTTCCTTAAACGCTATTCCGTGTGCGGTGAAAGTCCCTGCAAACAAACACGTACTTGGGGTGTTTAAAAAGTAGAACACAGCCCATGAACGAACACGAATCGATTTCGGTCTACGGCGCGCGAGCGCACAACCTAAAGAACATCGACCTCACCTTTCCAAGAAACCAACTCATCGTGTTTACTGGACTCAGCGGTAGCGGAAAAAGCTCCTTAGCCTTTGATACCATATTTGCAGAGGGGCAACGGCGCTATATAGAAACATTCTCGTCCTATGTTCGGCAATTCATTGGAGGCTTGGAACGCCCGGATGTAGATAAAATAGAAGGATTAAGTCCCGTAGTGGCCATCGAACAAAAAACGGTTTCGCGCTCACCAAGATCAACCGTCGGCACCATCACTGAACTTTCAGATTTTTTTAGGCTTCTGTATGCACGAGCAGGAACCGCATATTCCCTGGTGACTCAAGAGCCCATGGTAAAATATACGGAGCGAGAGATTACCGAGTTGATCTGCACCCGATATGCCGGTAGAAAATTCGCTGTACTAGCCCCAAAAATTAGAGCGCGAAAGGGACATTACAAAGAACTATTTGAGCAGATCACGCGTCAAGGATTTACCAAAGTTCGGGTAGATGGAGAAGTGCGAGACATCACGCCGGGAATGAAATTAGACCGCTACAAAACGCACGACATTGAAGTGGTGATAGATCGATTTACGGAACATGTTTCGGATTTGGAGCGCGTTTACAAAGCGGTTGGAACGGCCATGAAAATGGGCGCTGGCATTATGATGGCAATCGATTGGACATCCATGGAGGCCTCCTATTTTAGCAGAAGCTTGATGTGTCCGAGCAGCGGGATTTCTTATCCTGACCCAGAACCGAACTTATTTTCATTCAATTCACTCTACGGGGCCTGTGCACCATGCAGTGGGCTTGGGGAGGTAAGTGCCGTAGATTTAGAAAAAATAATTCCAAACCCTTCCTTATCGATTCAAAAAGGCGGGATTGCCCCCTTAGGAAGTTTCAAACATAATTGGTTCTTTGAAAAACTTCAAAAAATCGTTCTTGCCATGGGGCAGAGCCTCCAAACACCCCTCTCAAATTTCAGCGCGGATGAAATTAATTTACTGCTGTATGGAAACGAGGACATGCATCTGGGAAAGGAAGACATCCAAGAACGATTCGAAGGGATAATTCAGTTCATGATGCGTTACAAGGACGATGGTGATCCGATTTTGCTTCGTTGGGTAGAACAATTCATGCACAAAACTCCCTGTCCAACATGTCAAGGATACCGCCTAAAACAAGAGGCGCTTCACTTTAGAATTGCTGGAAAACATATTGGAGAAATCTCATCCATGGATTTATCTGAACTGGAAGATTGGTTGCAAGAATTCGACAATAATCTCAGCAGTGATCAACACCTTATTGCTTCAGAAATCCTGAAAGAAATCAAAACACGATTGAGATTTATATTGGATGTGGGCTTGGGGTATTTAACCCTTGGCAGATCATCCAAAAGCTTGTCTGGTGGAGAAGCACAACGGATTCGGTTAGCCACCCAAATTGGAACAGAACTCATCAACGTACTCTACATTCTCGATGAACCTTCCATCGGTCTGCACCAAAGAGACAATACAAAATTGATTAATTCCCTGAAGAAACTCAGAGATGCTGGGAATACCGTACTAGTGGTTGAACACGACCGAGATATGATTGCGGAAGCAGATCACATTGTGGATATCGGACCCGGCGCCGGAATACATGGAGGAACCATCGTATTCTCAGGAACCTATCCACAACTCCTTGCCTCCGAAACCACCACCTCCAAGTATTTCAATGGTAAAAATCAAATTGAAATCCCTACGAAACGTCGAACTGGAAGCGGGAACTCATTGGTACTAAAAGGAGCGCATGGAAACACCTTAAAGCACGTTAATCTAAAACTTTCTTTGGGAACTTTTATCTGTATTACAGGTGTTTCTGGAAGTGGGAAGTCAACCCTTATCAATCAAACCTTGTATCCGATATTGCGCAAGCATTTTTACCAAAGTCTCGGACAAGCTTTACCTTATAAAACGATTTCAGGTCTTGAACACATCGATAAAGTGATTGATATAGATCAAAGTCCGATTGGCAGGACACCTCGTTCCAATCCTGTAACGTATACCAAGGTGTTTGATGAAATCCGTAGCTTGTTTGCATCCCTGCCTGAATCACAAATTAGAGGATACAAACCGGGGAGATTTTCATTCAACGTCAGTGGAGGAAAATGTGAAACATGCAACGGCGGTGGCCTACGGCTCGTGGAAATGAACTTTCTACCTGACGTTTATGTAACCTGTGAAACCTGCCAAGGGAAACGTTATAATGCCGAAACGTTAGAAATTAAGTTTAAGGGGAAATCCATTTCGGACGTATTGAACATGCAAATATCAGAGGCCGTTCCCTTTTTTGAATCGATCCCAAAAATTCACAGGGTATTGTCGACCCTTGAAAGTGTTGGTATGGGCTATGTTACCCTGGGACAACCTTCAACCACGCTTTCCGGAGGAGAAGCACAACGGATAAAATTGGCAACAGAATTATCAAAAAAAGCCACGGGAAATACCTTGTATCTCCTAGACGAACCTTCAACGGGACTGCATTTTGAAGACATTAAGCTTTTATTAAATGTGCTGCATCGGCTAGTAAACGAGGGAAATACCGTATTAGTGATCGAGCACAACATGGATATAATAAAAACAGCCGACTACATTATAGATATGGGGCCAGACGGTGGAAAAGGAGGCGGCAGCATCATCGCGGAAGGTACTCCAGAAAAATTAATTAAAAGCTACATCACACAATCCGATACCGCCGTCTTTTTAAAAGAAGAAATTAATCGAAATAAAATAATAAACAAAAGCTGAGTTTATTTTTTATAATTTTGTCGAGCTAAAACACATAAAACGTAAAACCATGGCAGTAGAAATTACAGATGCAAATTTTGACGAACTAGTAATGAAATCAGACAAACCAGTAATGGTTGATTTTTGGGCAGAATGGTGCGGACCATGTAGAATGATCGGGCCTGCTGTAGAAGAACTTCATACTGAATATGCGGACAGAGCTGTCATTGGTAAAGTAAATGTTGACCACAACTCAGGCGTTGCGGCACAATTTGGTGTTCGAAGCATCCCAACTATTCTGTTTATCAAAAACGGAGAAGTCGTTGACAAATCGGTCGGAGCAGTGCCTAAAGCTACCTTAGCTTCGAAATTGGACGCTATCCTTTAATCGGAATCATACCCCCACCCATACATGGATAATTTTTTCCGCAGGCTCAAGTACTATGGAATCGGTTTTGGTGTAGGTTTAATCTTTGTGGTGTTTTTATTTCAGCAGAAAGGGTGCTCCTGGACCCCAGGAAATCGTGTGAAGTCTGCCATTCTAGAACGAATCATTTTCGTTGACTCCTTAGATGCGGCTTACCTAAAAACCAACCATCTCAGTAAGAAATCAGTGCGCACCTTTATTGAAAACGGAACAGTCTCCTTTCTTAAAAGCAAACGAAATGGCAACGAAAAACGCTATCATTTCCATGGTCAGATGGGAACAAACAAATCCTTCGATTGCCTGATTGCATACCGAGAGAAAAGCGTTGTAGTAGATATCGATTTTGAACACTCAGACATCAAACAGTATAAACCGCTCAAAGGCTATGCTAAACCGTTCCTGTACCAAAAGAAGAACTGGTTTTCAGGAAAATGGGAATTATATGACCTCAAAGGAATGGTAGCTTCGAATGCGCCTGAAAAATTCACGGCCCTCTTCCTAAAAAATGGGTTGCTCGACTGTGCTAAAAGTACCTTAAGTGGATATAAACCAAGCGCCTATTTCATCGTTAAGATTCGATATACCAAACACCTGGAGCAAGAATGCCTCTTAAAAACAATTTGGTATCAAGAAAAAATAGAAATCAAAGACTTTTCTGTTATTGACATTAAGCGTAACATTTAGCAAACCTTAATTGTTAATAATTCAAGGAACGACTTGAAAGAAGGGGAAGGATAATCGTTAATTTTGAATTATGGAATTTAGTGCCGCTCAAATTGCACAGTTGCTCGATGGTGTTGTTGAAGGAAATGCTTCAGCGATTGTGTCGGGGCTTTCTAAAATTGAAGAAGGAAAAACAGGTGCCCTTTCCTTTTTATCCAACCCAAAATACGAATCCTACATTTACCAAACGGAATCTAGCATATGTATCGTAAATGATACGTTTAAGCCATCCAAACCACTTCCAAGTACACTGACTTTGATTAAAGTAAAAGATGCCTATGCATGTTTTGCAAAACTACTTCAGGTGTACCAAGCATCCATGCGAAAAGCACCTGGAATCGAACAACCCTGTTTTATTGATCCCTCAGCCACGATTGGAACTGACGTCTACATCGGAGCATTTGTGTACATCGGAGCGCATGTAACAATCGGAGATGGAGCTTGTATTTATCCGAACACCTATATTGGTCAGGGAAGCAAGATCGGTGCGCAAACAATCCTTTATTCAGGAGTTCAGATTTACGACAACATGCATATTGGATCGAATTGTATTATTCATGCAGGCGCTGTCATAGGCAGCGATGGTTTTGGCTTCGCCCCAAACGAACAAGGTGTTTTCGATAAGGTACCCCAAATCGGCAATGTGGTCATTGAAGATCATGTTGAAATTGGCGCAAATACCACCATTGATCGCGCTACCATGGGTTCAACTCGAATTAAAACAGGGGTCAAAATCGACAATTTATGTCAAATTGCACACAATGTAGAAATCGGCGAACATACAGCTTTGGCGGCGCAGGTTGGTATTGCAGGTTCCGCAAAGCTCGGCAAGCACGTTTTGGTGGGGGGGCAGACTGGAATCAGCGGGCATCTTCACATTGCTGACGGAACAAAGATTGTTGCACAATCCGGCATTCCATCCAGTGTGAAAGAAGCAGAAATACTCATGGGAACCCCAGCGATTCCAATCAATGACTTTAAGCGCTCTTATATCGGTTTTAGAAAACTACCCGAAATGATGCGAGAATTAAGTGCATTGAAAAAAGAAATCAATGAACTAAAAGCGAATAACTCTTAACATGACCGAACAACAACATACACTCAAACATCCCGTTGCATTAATGGGTGTTGGCTTGCATACCGGGGAAAAAGTCACCATCGAACTATGTCCTGCCCCAACGAATCACGGATATAAGTTTCAACGCATTGATTTGGAAAATGCACCAATCATCAATGCAGATGTAGATTTAGTGATTTCTACCGATCGTGGCACCACCCTTGAATCAAAAGGCGTTCGGGTATACACAACGGAACATGTACTGGCCGCCCTTGTGGGATGCGGGGTCGACAATGCCTTAATTAAAATCACCGGCCAAGAAATTCCAATTTTAGACGGAAGTGCCCTCCCCTATGTAAAAGCGATAGATTCCGTAGGAACAGAGCCGCAAGATGCGGAACGCATCTACTTTGAATTGGACGAGAACATCCCTTGGGAGGATACCGAAAAAAACATAGAATTTTTGGCAATTCCGGACAAGGTTTACCGACTAACGGTAATGGTGGATTACAATTCCCCAGTCCTAGGCACGCAACATGCCAGCATGTATAATTTAGATGAATTTAAACAAGAAATTGCCCCGTGTAGAACCTTTGTTTTCCTGAGGGAACTAGAGTATTTGGCAGGAAATAATTTAATCAAAGGAGGTGATTTAGACAACGCGATTGTGCTGGTGGATCGCATGGATGTTTCACAAGAAGAACTAAATCGATTGGCAAAATTACTCGGAAAAGAAAACCTTGAAATTGCCATTGAAGGACTGGGCGTACTTAACAGCCTTAAACTGCAATACGAAAATGAACCTGCAAGACACAAGTTATTGGATATTGTTGGTGACCTAGCGCTCATCGGAAAACCAATTAAAGCGCATATTCTTGCGGCACGACCAGGACATTCTGGGAATGTACGGTTTGCCAAAGTGCTTAAAGATCAGATAAAAAAACAGCAAGGAAAAGGTAGATATTTTGATTTAACAGCGGACCCGATTTATACCATTCAAGACATCGAGCGAATGCTTCCGCATCGGTATCCATTCCTATTGGTCGATAAAATCATTGAACTCCGAGAACAATCGATTGTTGGCGTGAAAAACGTGACCATGAATGAACCCATCTTTACGGGGCATTTTCCTGGAAACCCGGTGTTTCCGGGGGTATTACAAATCGAGGCAATGGCTCAAGTTGGCGGTATTTTTGCGCTGAGCGGTGTGGAAGATGCACACCTTTACTCTACCTATTTCATGAAAATAGATAAGGTAAAGTTCAAATCAAAAGTAGTTCCAGGGGATACGCTCGTTTTTGAATTGACCCTTCTTTCTCCCATTCGCAGAGGCTTGGTTGAAATGGCAGGAACCGCTTATGTAAACGGTAAACCCGTCATGGAAGCCGAAATGTTAGCACAAATAATTAAAGATAAAACGGAATGATTTCTCCCCTAGCGAGCATACATCCCAATGCACAACTCGGAGCGCATGTGAGCATCGATCCATTCAGCATGATTCATGAAAATGTAGTGATCGGGGAAGGGACGAAAATTCATTCCAACGTTTCGTTATATCCCGGCACCCGCATTGGGAAGCATTGTGAAATTTTTCCCGGGGCAGTGATTGGAGTGATTCCTCAAGACCTGAAGTTTGAGGGTGAAGACACTACGGTTGAAATTGGAGACCATACGAAAATTAGAGAATGTGTCACGATACATCGAGCTACGAAAGATAAGTGGAAAACGGTGATCGGATCGCATTGCTTACTCATGACCTATGTGCATGTAGCGCATGACTGTCAGATTGGTAATCACGTCATCTTAGCGAGTTATACGGGACTTTCTGGTCACGTTACCATTGATGATTATGCCATCCTAGAAGGAAAAGTAGCAGCGCAGCAATTCGTCCATATTGGCAAACACGCATTCATTGGTGGGGCCTCGCTGATTCGAAAGGACGTGCCTCCTTACATCAAAGCCGCTAGAGAACCCCTGACATTTGCAGGAGTGAATTCGGTGGGTTTAAGAAGAAGAGGGTTCAGTGACGATGACGTGCGACTGATTGAAGATGTTTACCGCATCATTTACGTGCAGCACAGCAATATTTCAAAAGGCATACAAGCGATAGAAGAGAGCACCCCCCCTTCCCCACTGAGGGATGAAATTCTTAGTTTTATTCAAACCTCTGACAAAGGTGTAATTCGAGGAATGATTTAATATGTTTCATCGTGGAGAACTGGTTACCTTAACCATCGACGCTTATGCTTTTGGCGGAAGAGGAATCGCGAAAATACCTACGGAAGAATCGCATTTTATTGTATTTGTCGATAATGCATTCCCTGGTCAGGTGGTACGTGCAAAAATCGATGTGAAACGAAAACACCACGCCGAAGCAAAATTAGTTGAAGTCATTAATCGCTCCCCGCTCGAGGTCGTTTCTGATTACCAAGAAATTTCAGGGGCCCCGTACATTTTTGTCGCGCAAGAAGAACAACACAAAGCAAAGCTATCCTCTACCCTAAGCACCTTTTCAAAGATCAGCGGAATTCGAGATCTTGAACAAAAATTCGACGAATACATTGCCTCACCTTCGGTGTATTTTTATCGAAACAAAATGGAATATAGCTTTTCAAGCATCGAACATGACATGGAAAGCGGTGAAGATGTTGACGATGCCTTTGCCCTTGGGTTTAAACGTCGAGGAACATGGTGGAAAGTGGAGAATTTGAACAAGCCCAGTGGGTTATTTGACAAGGAATGGGAAGAAAAATTAATCCTGCTAAGAACTTTTTTAAAAGAAACGGAGCTTCCTGCTTGGCACCCACCACAAAAAAAAGGATTTTTCAGGCACATTATTGTGCGGAAATCTTTCCTTCACAATCAATTATTGGTAAATTTAGTTACTTCCTCGGATGGGATAAAGCACTTTGACCGAAATGCCTTTGTTGCCAAATTACTGGAATTATATGGAGACCGAATTGCAGGAATTCAGCATACGGTAAATGATGATGTTGCGGACCGATCAAAAATAGAAAACGGGCAGACCAAAATGCTTTATGGCAAACCCTTTGTGGAAGAACAAATCCTTGGATTGACCTTTCAAATGCGCATGGAGAGTTTTTTTCAAACCAACCCCGCATGCGCCGAATTACTTTACAAAAAAGCCATCGATTATTTATTGGAAGACCTCCCTCCAGATCAAGAAATATTAGACTTATTTTGTGGAACGGGTACTATTGCACAACTCATTGCAACGCGAAATCCAAGTGCTCGAATAACAGGTGTGGACATCGTGCCTGAGGCCATTGAGGATGCCAAAGAAAATGCGAATAAAAACAAGCTAACCGATGTTAGTTTTCATGCCGCAGATGTGGGTAAATTCCTTAAGGAACATCCGGAATATGAAGGCAACATCGGTGCCCTGATCCTAGACCCACCCCGCGCGGGAATTGCACCAAAAACCTTACTCAAAACGATTGCACTTGGTGCGAAACGTATTGTGTATATTTCTTGTAACCCCTCCACGCAAGCTCGCGATGCCTCGATATTGGTCGATGCGGGATATGTCTTAGAGCGATTTTGCCTCGTGGATCAATTTCCCCATACCGGACATATTGAGTCAATCGCCAAATTCATCAAAATATGATTGTATCCATAATATCCATTGGCGATGAGTTACTCATTGGTCAAACCATAAATACCAATGCGGCATGGCTCGGTAAGGAATTATCGCTGCTTGGCGCACGGATTCAACAGGTATTGACCATTTCCGACGACGAACATATTATCCGAAAAGCCATTGACGAATCAGGGGCCGACCTTTGTATTGTAACGGGGGGATTAGGTCCAACAAAAGACGACCGGACTAAAAAAGTGTTAGCATCATACTTCGATATGCCGTTGGTTGAACATCAAGAAACACTGGATCATATAACAGACTTTTTTGCCCGTAGAAATCGACCAATGCTTCCGGCAAACGTGGATCAAGCACTCCTTCCAAAAGGGTGTGAAATCCTCCCAAATCGCCTAGGAACGGCCGCGGGAATGTGGTTTAAGGCCAAGGGAAAATCGGTGATTAGCCTCCCGGGAATTCCTTATGAAATGAAAGGTATTTTCCAGGAAGAAATACTACCGCGGCTGCGTGAAAAGTACTCCCTAAATGCCCTATATCATAAAACCATAATTACCCATGGTACCGGCGAAAGTTTCCTTGCAGAACGAATTGCTGCGTGGGAAACATCCTTGGAAGAGGCGGAGTTGTCGCTCGCCTATCTCCCTTCTCCCGGCATGGTGAAATTGCGTATTGGGTCTCAAAAAGGAAAGGCAGATGCCTTGTTAATTGATCAAAAAATAAGCGAATTGCTTACACTCATCCCAGAACTCATTGTTGGATATGGTGAAGATACCTTGTCGAGTTTAGTAGCAAAGCTTCTTGCAGATCAAGATAAAACGATAGGCACCGTAGAAAGCTGTACTGCAGGAAGTTTAGCCTCCTCCCTTGTTAACCATTCAGGATCTTCGAAATACTATAGGGGCAGTCTACTCACCTATCAAACCTCGATGAAATCGAGGTTACTGGGCATCGAACCCGAGTTTATAGAGCGTTACGATGTAGTAAGCGAAGAGGTGGTTAAACGGATGGCTGAAGCGGGTAAGGCAAAACTTAACGTAGATTATTGTTTGAGTACATCCGGCATTATGGGACCAAGCGCTGGAGACTCGCACCATGCTGTGGGAACCGTTTGGATCGGACTTGCCACGGACCGAGAAACGATTGCAAAAAAATTCCATTTTGGGGATAATCGCCTGAGAAACATTGAAATGAGCACTTTGGCTGCCTTGAATTTATTGCGATTAGCCTTGTTAGCGGACTGATCCCCTCAGAAATCGCGGAAAAAATAAAAATCAATTTGCTTTTATCTCAAAAAAATCGTTTCTTTGCACCCGCTTTAACTAAAAGTTTAATACATCATGTCGCGCATTTGTCAGCTAACAGGAAAATCGGTAATGGTAGGAAACAACGTTTCTCACTCCAACCGTAAAACGAAAAGAAGATTTTTACCAAACTTGGTAACTAAGAAATTCTTTATCCCTGAAGAAAATACATTCATTACTTTGAAAGTATCTACTTCAGCGATTCGCACAATCAATAAGAAAGGAATTTCTGCTTGTTTGAAAGATGCTCGGGCTAAAGGATTTATGAAATAATTTACCCTGTTGGGAAACAGAATAAACGAAACGCAAAATGGCAAAGAAAAGTAAAGGAAATAGAATTCAAGTAATTCTACAATGTACGGAGCATAAGGAAACAGGATTGCCTGGGATGTCTCGATACATTACAACAAAAAACAGAAAAAATACGCCTGACCGAATGGAGTTAAAGAAATTTAATCCCGTACTGAAGCGATATACCGTTCACAAAGAAATTAAATAAGCATAGACCATGGCAAAGAAAGTAGTTGCAACCCTTCAAAAAGGTGGAGGAAAAGAGCATACAAAAGTGATTAAGATGGTTAAATCTGAGAAATCAGGAAGCTATGTCACTAAAGAAGAAATCGTTCACAACGACAAAGTAAAAGATTGGTTCACTAAAAACTAGTCATTCATCTAATTATAGACGATCCCGTTTGCCAAGGTAGACGGGATTTTTTGTGCATTAATAGTATGGGAATTTTTGATTTTTTTTCAAGGGGTAAGAAGGAAGACCTAGACCGAGGCTTAGAAAAGACTAAACAATCTTTTTTTAGCAAAATAACGCGTGCCATACTTGGAAAATCTAAGGTAGACGATGAGGTACTTGATAACTTAGAGGAAGTTCTTATATCCTCTGATGTCGGTGTAGCCACCACCCTTAAAATTATTGAACGAATTCAAAAGCGCGTGGATCGCGATAAGGTACTCAATACCGAAGAACTAAACACTGTATTGAAAGAGGAAATCACTGGCTTATTGGTAGACAGTAATATTTCACTGGAACAAAACAAAGAACTCAACCCAAATGAGCCCTATGTGATCATGGTGGTTGGCGTAAACGGTGTTGGAAAAACAACAACGATTGGAAAACTCGCCCATCAATTTAAAACTTCAGGAAAAAAAGTAACACTCGGTGCGGCAGACACCTTCCGAGCTGCAGCCGTGGACCAATTAATCATTTGGTCTCAACGCGTTGGCGTAGACATCGTTCAACAGGGCATGAATGCGGATCCAGCGAGCGTAGCATTTGATACCTTGCATTCAGCAAAAGCCAACGGGTCTGATGTGGTTATTATTGATACCGCAGGTAGGCTGCACAATAAAGTGAACTTGATGAATGAGCTGATCAAAATCAAACGGGTAATGACCAAAGTTTTTCCAAATGCGCCACATGAGATTTTATTGGTGCTGGATGGGTCAACTGGCCAAAATGCATACGAGCAAGCGAAACAGTTTGCACAAGCCACCGAAATCAATGCTTTAGCCATTACTAAATTGGACGGGACCGCCAAAGGCGGCGTGGTAATTGGTATTTCTGACCAAATGCAAATTCCCGTAAAGTACATCGGTGTGGGTGAAAAAATGGAAGACCTGCAGATGTTTGACAAACAGGCGTTCGTTGAGGCGCTTTTTAGCGAACCAGCACACTAAAAATTCATTTCAATTCCGTATCTTCGGGGAAAATTTTTTATGCGCTTTCTCTCCTTTTTATTCTTATTCCCCATCCTCGTCTTTGCACAAGACTATAACGTAAGGGGTTTTATTTCGAATGAAAAAAATGGGGAAGGCATTAGCAATGAAAAAGTAACCTTACTCACCATGGACAGTACCCTCGTTGCTGGAGCCATGACCGATGCGAACGGATTATTTTCTATACCAAAACTCAAAAAAGCCGATTATTTACTGCGAATTAATGTCCCGGGATATAAACGCGTGTTCATTCCTGTAACATTCCCAGCGGATAAAAAAATAATCGATATTCCAATCAAACTGACTCCAACGGATAAAACCTTTGATGATGTGGTTGTTACCGCCGACTCCAAAACAAAGAAGACTAAACCTGATGTGGGTACCATCAAATTCGATAAGGAAGGAGTTGAACGTATTCCCGTTTATGGAGCAGAAAGTGATGTTCTTGGCGCGGTATCGGTTACGCCTGGAGTTGTAGTAACTGGCGATCAAGGTGGGCAATTTTACGTGCGCGGCGGAACCCCGATTCAAAACAAAACCTTGTTGGATGGAATGACCATTTATAATCCATTTCACTCCATAGGGTTTTACTCCATTTTTGAAACAGAGTTAGTAAAATCTGTAGATATATATACCGGAGGCTTTGAATCTAAATACGGTGGAAGGGTTTCATCAATCATGGATATTTCATACCGGGATGGTGACCGTGGAGCGTTTGGAGGAAAGGTTTCCGTTTCGCCATTCTTGGCAAAACTGGTGCTTGAAGGTCCGTTTAGCAAACCAAAAAACGGGAGATTATCTCCAGGCTCTTATGTGTTTACCGCAAAACACAGTTTAATTGATTACACGGCTAAATCACTCTACCCCAAAATAAACGAAGGCGAAGGCCTTCCCTTCAACTTTACAGATTTATACGGAAAGGTAACCTTTACCGGTGAAAATGGCTCCAAAGTTAGTTTCTTCGGATTTCACAATCAAGACAGCGTGAATTATAGCATTGCAGACTTGAATTGGCAGGCTTCCGGTGGGGGGATGAACTTCTTGATGATTCCATCCGGATCTCCAGTCTTCATTCGTGGGCATGTCAATGGATCAAACTTCATTACCACCTTCGCAGAAGACCAAGTTGAACCAAGATATTCTCAAATCGGGGGCTTTGATCTTGGATTTGATTTTTCTTATTTCCTAAAAAATGAGGGTGAAATGAACTACGGATTCAATTTCTGCGGATTCAATACACAATTCGTTACGTTTAACGAGGCCCAACGAAAAATCGAAGCGTTTAATTTTTCCACAGAGCTCGGCGCTTACTATAATTACAGAAGAGTTTCTAAAGACCTTCGTTGGGTTATGCAGGCCGGATTCCGAGTACAAGCATACGCCTCCTTGAGTACGCTTTCCCCAGAACCACGGCTCGGCTTGAAATATAACGCGACAGAAAAGATGAGATTCAAATTCTCAGGCGGTAGGTTTTCGCAGAACTTTACCTCAGCTTCTAGCGATAAGGATATTGTTAACCTGTTCAACGGATTGCTCTCAGCACCAACAAACGTTCAAGAACAATTTGTTACGGAAAATCTTAATACGAAAGACATTCAAAATGGCTTACAATATGCTTGGCATGGTATTCTAGGATTAGAATACGACCTGAATAAATCCAATTTTTTCAATGTGGAAGGGTATTACAAGTTTTTTAATCAATTGAGTAATATCAATCAAAATAAACTTTACGAGGATTTGGCACAATTCGAATTGGTAGATGATGTGTTTAAAAAAGATTTTATTATCGAATCCGGTAAAACCCTAGGGGTTGACGTACTTTATAAATTAAGCTTAAACAGACTCTTTATTTGGGGTGTTTATTCATACAGTTATTCTACCCGTTGGGATGGATTTGAGACCTACGCACCTGTCTTCGATCGGCGACATAACATCAACGTAGTTGGTTCTTACCAATTTGGAAAGAAAAAAGGTTTAGAGGTAAACGTGCGCTGGAATCTCGGGTCTGGATTGCCGTTTACACCAACTGCTGGCTTTTATCAATCCGAAAATTTCAACGGCGGTGTAACCACGGATTACGTTACCAATAACCCCTCAACCATTACCACACTTTTAGGCACATTTAATAGCCGCAGACTCCCTTATTACCATCGATTAGACATCACCGTCAAGAAGCATTTTGATTTTAAAAACAAAACAAGGCTTGAAATCACTGGAAACATCACCAATGTGTATGACCGTAAGAACATTTTTTATGTAAATCGCGTCACATCAAAAGTAATCTATCAATTCCCTATCCTTCCAAGTCTTGGCGTAAGTTATAAGTTTTAGTATGGCAAACATCCAACCTTTTCGAGCGTTACGTCCGGTTAGGAGCAAGGTGCACTTAGTAGCAACAAGACCTTACTATTCCTACAAACCCAATGTGCTCAAAGCCAAACTAGAAGACAATCCCTATACCCTATTGCATATCATCAATCCGGAGTTCAACCGCCTTAAACGCACAGAGGCAAACTCGAATGAACGGTTTGAATTGGTGAAAGAAGGGTATGAATTATTCAAAGAAAAAGGAATTCTAATTCAAGATCAAGAAGCGCACCTATACGTATATCGTCAAACTTGTCCAGACCGATCCTACACGGGGGTTATTGGGGGGGCAGATGTAGAGGAATACCTGAGTGATCATATAAAGAAACACGAAGCAACACTGACCGAACGCGAAGGAGTTTTTACCCGTTACTTGGATATTGTTGGTCTAAATGCAGAACCGGCGCTCATGTCCTACGAAGGTTCCGCTATAATTGATGCCATCGTAAACTCAGTCACTCAAAACAGGCCCGAATACGAGTTCACTACCACCGACCTCATCACCCACGAGTTGTGGATTTTATCAGTCGATGAAAGCACAGAACTTGCTACGGAATTCAAAAAAATAGAAGCAGTATACATTGCAGATGGACATCATCGAAGTGCTTCTTCTGTGGCTTTGTATGAAAAATATAAAGCTGAAGGAAACCACGGGAAAGGACAATTCTTTTTAGCGTATTTTGTTCGGGAGGACGCGCTTAAAATTCTGGAATTTCAACGTTTAGTGAAACACTTAAACGGCCTGAGTAGCGAGGAATTTATAGGTCGTTTAGCTGGCCTTGGAACCATAACGGCGTTAACTACGCCGCGAAAACCCCTCACTGCACATGAGATTACCGTATACTTGAATAATACCTGTTATTCCTTGGTACTAGATTCCACACGAATTGATGAAAATCACCCCACCCATTCCTTGGATGCCGAACTCTTAACCCAGTGGATTCTGGATCCAATCTTGGGAATTTCCGACTTAAAAACCTCAGATGACATAGCGTTCGTGCCGGGTAACACCCCATTCGTTAAGGTGTTAAATCAAGTGAATGATGGCACCTTTAGTGTTGCTTTTTTCCTTTTTCCAATTCCAATGTCTGCCGTGAAAAAGGTAGCCGATCACGGGATGTATATGCCACCAAAGTCTACTTGGGTTGAACCGAAATTACGCAGTGGATTAACCATAATGGACATTCATGATTAAAGACCAACTCAAACAAATCACAGCTTCCTTAGGAACGAATACGACCCTTGTTGCGGTATCAAAAACACATCCGATTGAACGCATCATGGAAGCGTACGAGGCAGGTCAACGGGACTTTGGGGAAAATAAAGTCCAAGATTTAGTAGACAAGTACGAAGCACTTCCAAAGGATATCCGTTGGCACATGATTGGACATTTACAAAGCAATAAAGTTAAATACATTGCGCCCTTCGTTCACCTAATTCATGGGGTAGACAGCTTCAAGCTCTTGCAAGAAATCAATAAACACGGACAAAAAAACGGGCGGCGGATTTCTTGTTTATTACAGTTTCATATTGCCCAAGAAGAGACAAAATTTGGCTTATCTCTCGAAGAAGCTACCGCATTTCTATCAAGCCCTGAATACCAAACATTCAATCACGTACAACTATGCGGCGTAATGGGAATGGCGACATTCACAGAAAATAAAACGCAAATCAGAAGTGAATTCCAGTCTTTACATGCAATATTTCATGCGCTAAAATCCACCCATTTTAGTGCTGCAACGGAGTTTAAAGAAATCTCCATGGGCATGAGCGACGACTACTCGATTGCCATCGAAGAGGGAAGTACCTTGATACGGGTGGGAAGTAAAATATTTGGGAGGCGGTAATACCTCACTATTTCTTATCATACACCAGCATACACTGCAGTTCCTCTGTAAAGTATTTACGCGCTACGGCATTAATTTCGTCGAGTGTAATGCCATTGATTTTACGAAAAGTATCTTCTAGCGAATCGATTCGGTTATATATAAGTAAGGTTTTTCCATTCGACATAGTTCGGGCGTTGTTACTTTCCCAACCAATAGACAATTGACTTAAAAATTGATACTTTGACTTTTTTAGTTGAATTGGGGTCATGCCCTTTTCTACCAACAAGCGAAGTTCCTTTTTAGCCAATTCAATCGACTTATCGATGTTTTTCTGTTCCGCAGAAAGAAGGATACCCCAAAACCCAGTATCTTCAAGCACCGCATAACTCGCCTCTACATGATATGCCAATCCATGTTTCTCCCGGATGACAATATTCAAACGGGCATTCATGGCCGGACCACCCAAGAAATTAATCAAAATATTCATGGCCAAGCGGTCATCGCTGTGATACGATGGTGCAATACCCCCCAGAATTGCGTGAGATTGAAAATTAGATTCCTTCTTACGAATGGTAAAAGGCTTAATCTCCGTGGGCGGAATCCACCCCAAGTTGGTAGCCTTAGGCGGCAAGTCTTTTAATTGATCTTCGATTAGCTCTACCAAGCGATGCTTAGACTCTCTTCCTACGTAGGACACCACCAAATTATCGGACGTAAAATTAGCCTGTATAAAGGTCAATAAATCCTCACGCTTAAACCCTTTAACCGATTTTTTTGTTCCTAAAATCGGATTGCCCAAGGGGTGTTCACTAAAAAAAATTCGATCAAACTCATCCATCAAGCGATCTAAAGGACTGTCTTTATATGAATTAATTTCATCGATCACGACTTCCTTTTCTTTTTCAATTTCTTGAACGGGGAAATTCGAATTCACTACTAAATCCGACATGAGCTCAAATGCACGTTTCGTATATCGATTTAAAAATGTGGCATGCACGCAAATTTCTTCTTTAGCGGTAAACGCATTCAACTCCCCTCCTACTTCATCCAGGCGCGTAAGGATCCACATGGCTTTGCGCGTGTGGGTTCCTTTAAAAATACAATGTTCTAAAAAGTGTGCAAGTCCGGGGTGTGATGGCGGTTCACTTCGACTACCTCCCTTAAAATAAAAAGCAAGGTGTCCGACCGCACTGTTTGAACGCACATAGGCCAAACGGATCCCGTTGTTGAGGGTAATAACTTCAGTAGGACTTTCTTTCATCTTATGGATTTAGGCGGCTAATCTGCCATGCATCTTCTGTTAACTTAAAACACACACGTTCATGCAAGCGTGATGGTTTACCTTGCCAAAACTCCAAATACGTAGGACGTAAAGCCATGCCTCCCCAATGCGGCGGACGGGGTATGTCTCCTTGAAATTGTTCATCAAGAATCCTATACCGTTGAGTGATTTCATCCATTCCAACGAGGGGTTCCGATTGATGGGATGCCCAAGCACCCAATTGACTTTCTCGAGGGCGTGAAGCAAAATAGGCATCGCTTTCCGTTTCACTAATTTTATTCACTGTTCCTTCTATCCGAATCTGACGCTCAAGGCCAGGCCAGAAAAACAGTAAGGAAGCATTTGGATTTTGATTAAGATCTTTGCCTTTGTGCGACAAATAATTCGTGTAGAACACAAACTGTTGATCTAAAAGTCCTTTCAGGTAAACGACGCGAGCACTTGGTTTCATAAATTCGTTTACCGTGGAAATCACCATGGCATTGGCTTCCTGTTCTCCGGAACTCACGGCTACATTGAACCACGATTCAAACGCCACAAAGGGATCAGTAAAAAGAAAGGACTCTTGATTTTTTGAAAAATCGGAATGATTGTCCCTCAGCTGATCCAATGGATTACTCATCGTCTCCCGAAAATTGATCGTCTAATTGACTGTCATCATCCGCGTCATCATCCTGGTCATCTGCCGTCAATTCATCTTCGTCAATATCGCTACCGGATGCCGAAAAAACAACGCCTTTGTTACTTGTTGGTTCAATGAACTCTTCAATTTTCTTTGCTTTTGCTGGGCTTGCCACCTCATCATCACGGTAAGGGAAAATCTCAACAATTGGAGAAGCGATAATAGAAATTACTTGATAGTCAATCATCAGGGTGGCCAAACTCTCTTCCATTCTCAGATAGGCTTCTTTGACATCGGGAGCGGAAACTAAAAAGTTCTGTGCCACTTTCTTTTTCTTTTCCCCTTCCTCATCATCTACCCCGTAGGTAATTTTACATTTAAACCAATTGGCAGAATCCTCATATTGAAAAATATCTTGCAGGTCGGTTCGAGTGATTCCTGTAACCATAAATTCTCCGCGAATCATAGCGCTAAGTTCTTCATAAATCCGTGCCTCAGCATCGGTAAAGGTCATCGCAGCCAATAAATAAGGCTCATTAACACGCTTTAGAGATCCGTTCTCTAACTGTTTTGTATACTTAACTTTAACGGTAAACCAACTGTTCATTTTGATGTATTTTGTAGCCTACAAAAATACGTCAGATTTTCATCAAAAAAGCGCTGTGTTGAAAAGTAATTCCCAGAAAACTGAGCTTATTTTCCGAATCCAAAAGGCAATAAATCCTTCACGGTTTCGATGATCATGGTGCGTTGATCTTGATTTACTAAAATTACGCGAATTGGAGTAGATTGTCGATTCTCAGATTCTAACATTACTTGACGGCAGCCCCCACACGGAGAAAGTAAATGTTCCTCGGGCATGAGCTCTCCTTGTGCCACCACGACAAGGGTATCAATGGTGATTCCGGGAAAATTGGCCCCTACGTAATTCAAGGCCACTCGCTCTGCACACAAGCCCGAAGGGAATGCTATGTTCTCTTGATTACTGCCACAAATAACTGCTCCGGTTTCTAAGCGCACTGAGGCTCCGACTTTAAATCGACTGTATGGGGCATAGGCATTATCCATGGCCTTAAATGCTTCGTGAACAAGGGTGATATCCAAAGGAGAAAGTTCATTCCAATGCGCATGCATGCGATATTGAAATTGATATTGTTGGTTTGACATGGGTTTCAATACGAGGCATGTCGTTCAAAGTTACATTAGCAGAGCCTGTGCGTTACGATTTGATTCACTTTTTGCACAAAATGATGCGGCTTGAAAGTGCGCCATTCCAATTCATCGAGCTCGCCCCCCATGGCGACATACGAATCGATTTGAATCCGCTGCAACTCCTTGGCCACATGGGGATGTATGTTTACCGCTGCAATCCATCCTTCTTCAATGTCCTCAAACCACTCCTCGTAATAACAATCGTCGGAATAATGGAAGTTCAGCACGTTTTCAAAAATTAGCACAAAACGCACAATTCCTTCCTCGATGAGTGGATTCAACACGTTGGATTTTAAGGTCATGATGTCGTTTTCAATCGCATCGTTCCATTCCCCAATAAATTCAATCACACACGCACCTGCTTCATAATCCACATAGAGTATTTTCATGTACAAGGTCGTTGACCCAAAATCATCCCATTGCGGATGAATGAGGTAATTATACACCCGATGCTGAAACTCAAATTCACTATAAACCCTTCCGTAAAACGGAGACTTAGCATCTTCTGAGGCAATATATTCACCCCTCCAACGGAAGTATGGTTCTATGAAATGCATGGTGCAAAAGTAATTGCAATCTTTCTAAGTTTATCGTTCATGCCGAAATGATTACTTTTGTGACACCATGGGAAAAGATAAACTCGCGCGATTTGCAGCCATAAGAACTTTTGAAAACGTCCTGGAATATCAACGAAATCAAGACTTTCCAATGCAGGGCAATTGGCACCGAGACTTTTTTAACAATGAAAACCCACTGGTGTTAGAATTGGGATGTGGCAAGGGAGAATATTCCGTGGGTTTAGCGAAAATGTACCCGAATAAGAACTTCATTGGATTGGATATTAAAGGAAATCGCATGTTCATTGGAGCACGGGAAGCCCTAAAAGAAAAAATGAACAACGTTGGGTTCTTACGTACCCGCATTGATTTCATTGAAGCACTGTTTGGTCCGAATGAAGTGGATGAAATCTGGTTAACCTTCTCTGATCCCCAACCCCAAAAACCTAAGAAACGCCTTAGTTCAGAAATGTTCATTGAACGATACCGGAAGTTTTTAAAACCAGGCGGGTTAGTACACATGAAAACTGACAACGACCTACTTTTTGAATTTACGCTGGAGCAAATCGAAGAACACGGGTATCCTGTAGTCGATTGCCGTCCTGACCTCTACGCAACGTTAGCGACAGAAACAAACCCAAGGCAGCGCGATATATTCAGCATTAAAACACACTATGAACAACTGTTTCACGCGAAAGGTCACGTGATAAAATATGTGTGTTTCAAAATCAATTAAGTCATGGATGCCCTCCAGATTACCAATGGCATATATCAAGGATCTGCCAACCGTAAAAGCCTTTTCGATATAGAGGTTCCCTCAAATTGGAATAAACAGGTAGTGATTTTTGTCCATGGATTTATGGGCTTCAAAGATTGGGGAGCATGGCATCTTGTTCAATCTTATTTTGTTTCGCATGGTTATGCCTTTGCCAAATTAAACCTCACACACAACGGAGGGACAAGCACCCAAGGCATTGACTTCCCAGATCCGGAAGCCTTTGCTCAAAACACCTATTCCTATGAGGTAGCAGATATCGGGTATTTCCGTACTCATATCGCTACACGTATTCAAGCTGAATCCACCTTTCTCATTGGGCATTCTCGCGGAGGTGGAGCTGTGATTTTACACGCCAAACAAACACAAACCGATAAGATAGCACTTTGGGCATCCATCTCAGATATTGGTGCTCGGTTTCCCAAAGGCAGTGAACTTGAGCCATGGAAAAATAAGGGTACCCGTACAATCCTGAATGGACGTACGCGGCAGCAACTCCCGCAGAAATATACTCTGTATGAGGACTTTCAAAAAAATGAATCCCAACTCAACATCGAGGCGGCGGTAAAATCGATGAATACCCCGATATTCGTTATCCATGGAGACCAAGACCGTTCGGTGGAAATTACGGAAGGAGAAGCCCTTGCGGCCTGGAGCCAAACTACACTCGAAGTAATTTCGGGTGCCGATCACGTCTTTGGAGCAAGTCATCCGTGGACAAAAGATGAGCTACCAAAAGACCTTCTAGAGGTCTGTGAACGAACCTTGGACTTTTTTAAGCGATAAATGCCTTTTTTCTTTTAAGAAAATCTACCTACATTTGTGCGGGGTAAGTCTTTTACGACCAGCTCCCTCTGAATCCTCCAGGACGGGAACGTAGCAAAGGTATGAGGTTGTAGCGGTGCGATAAAAGTAGCTTACCCCTCTTTTTTTTATGGACGATAAGACGGTAAGACACTAGGATATTAAGATATTAAGACGTTAAGACACTAGGAGAATACAAAGTCCTGAAATCCTAAAGTCCACTAAGTTGTTTCATTTTGTTTCCCCCTTCCGAAGGGGGACTAAGGGGGATGACATATTGCGAGTATTAAATTTTTTAAGTGGAGGTAATATTGCCGAGTAGTATACTCCATTAGAGGAGGTGGATTTTATTTTTTTCATCCCCCTCTATCCCCCTTCTAAGGGGGAAGAATAACTTCTTGTTTCCACAGTCCTAAAGTCCAAAAGTCTAAATATCATTGAGACTAATTTTTCATTACCTTTAAACCATGAAATGGATATCAATTTTCTGTTTGGCGCTATTGGTCAGTTGTTCAAAAAGCACCTCATGTACCTCTGCAATTAAAGGCACTTTTAAGAATCGTACCGGTTTAGACGGGTGTGGTTGGGTGATTGAAGCGAACGGTAAAACCTATGAACCCATCAATCTAGGTGAGTTTGACAGCAGTTTGTTGGTCGAAAATCAAAAAATATTTTTTAACTACAATTCATTTTCGGGAGGATCAATATGCATGGTGGGTGAAACCATTCAATTAACGTGCGTTGAAAAGCGGTAACTTTATATTTATACCCCAATGAAACCACTTCTTTATGGTATTTTAATGACCGTTTCCATCGCATCATGCCAAACTAAGGAATCCGCTGAACCTACAAAAACAAGTGAAAAAACCGAGGTAAACGAACCCATATCTTGGATCATTCCCACAGGAAAAACCGTTGAAACGCGGTTTAACACACCCGAAGGATTTACGCGAACTGCAATGGATGGCAATTCATTTGGATTGTATTTAAGAAATCTACCGCTCAAACCGGATGGAAGTAAGGTTAAAACATTCAGTGGCGAAATCAAACCAAATTACCAAACCTACCTGGCGGTAGTAGATCTTCCGATCGGTAAAAAAAACTTGCATCAATGCGCGGATGCCGTTATGCGACTTCGAGCTGATTACCTCTTTAGTCAATCAAGATTCAATGAGATTTCGTTTCGACAGGCAAGCGGTAAAACCCTTTCCTATAGCACATGGTTAGGTGGCAAAACAGCAGATAAAACCAATCTTTGGACGTATTTAGAAACAGTGTTTAATACGGCAAACACCACCTCTTTAAATCAACAGTTAACCACTAAACCCGTTAAATCACTTGAAATAGGTGACGTATTTATTACAGGACCGCCCCCGGGCCAACCTTTCGGCCATGCCATCATTGTAGTGGATAAATGCATCGATAACACAGGTAAAGTTAAATTCATGTTGGCCCAAAGCTATATGCCAGCACAAGAAATTCAAATCTTAGATAATCCCACAACTCCAGGTTGTCCATGGTACGACCTTGATTTCGGTCAGAACTTAGACACCCCGGAATGGGATTTCTCGCCCTATCAATTAAAATCGTTCGAATGAAAAAAATGATCTTTGTTTTAAGTGTTTCTGCCCTATTCATTTTGAGTTCCTGTAAAAAAGGCGGATGCATTGAACACGACAAATGGGCTTGCGAGTTAATTGATATTAATCCCAACTATTACGATCCAGTATGTGATTGCGAGGGAAATACCTACCAAAATGAAGCGGTGATTCAATGCATGGAGGGCAAAACAAGGTATAAAAAAGGAACATGTAAATAGTGTTATCCTCGCGCTAGAATCCTTACCTTTGCAGCAATGAAGATTTCTGCTTCGATATACAGCGATTCACGCAACGAATTAGCGCAAACCATTAGTGCCCTAGATGCACACCAAGTGGATCTTTTTCATGTAGATTGCAACGATGATTTAAGCGTTTTTGATGACATCATCGCGCTCAGAAAAATGAGTAATATCCCTGTGGATTTACACATCATTACGCCTACCCCATCTAAATACTACCAACGCTTGATCGAAGTTCCGGTGGAATACGTTACTTTTCAATTGGAACCCTTAGAAGAACCTTTAATTTGGCCAAGTGAGTTAACCGCCGCCAAAGGTGTAGCCATTACCACTCCTACCTCGGTAGATGCCTTTGATACTCACAGTTCCTGCGATTTCATTCTGATCATGGCCACCGTACCCGGACAATCCGGCGGTATATTTGATAAAGAGAATTTCAGAAAGATCAGAACCTTTAGAAAACGATACCCCAATAAATCCATTCATGTGGACGGTGGAGTCAATGGAGAAGTTTCCTTCATCCTAAGAAACATGGGGGTTAGTACCGCTGTTTCCGGTTCGTATTTATTCAAAGGTCCGAGCATTGGTCATGCCTTAATGAATTTAACCGCTCGCAACCACGCTTCTACCTATCAAATTGCAGATTTCATGATCCCTTTAGAAGAATGTCCTGTGGTGCATAATGCGACCTGCTCAACAGAATCCATTCTTGAAGTGATAGAATCTGGTAGCTTAGGGTTTTGTTTGGTCGTCGATGAACAAGACGTCTTAGTGGGCATTGTATCAAGTGCCGACATTCGTAAAGCACTGTTAAATCACTTAAAAAACAATCAAGCCATTACCCCGGCATCGCTTGTTAATCGACATCCCTTAACCATATCTGCTAAGCAATCGGTTATCGATTTATTACAGGTGTTAAAACGCACACCCTTCCCCGTGATGTACTTACCGGTTGTGAATGAACAACTCCAAGCCGTAGGTATCATTAATTTTGTAAACCTGATAAAAGGTGAATTATGATTATAAAACTAAAATCAACCCTAAGCGGAGCTCAAGCCGAACAACTTGCAGCAGCTCACAAAGCCTTTCATATTTTCGATGGCGCACACACCTTGATTACGAGCTCCTCCATGAAAGAGGTTCCTGCTGGATTGGTTGAACATATGGACGCATCGTGGGTTTTCCCAAATGATATGCAGTTAGCGAGCAGAGGATATAACCCAGAAACGCGCACGATCAATTTCGGTGCTACCACGATTGGTGGGCAAACCAAGCATACTGTACTCATCGGAGGTCCATGTTCGGTAGAATCTGAAGAGCAAATTGAAAGTGCAGCACAGTTATTAAAATCCCTGGGGTTAAATACCCTTCGGGGAGGTGCGTATAAGCCTCGGACAAGTCCCTATTCATTTCAAGGCATGGGATTAGATGGCTTAAAACTATTGGCTAAAATGCGCGAAAAACATGGACTAACCGTGATTACAGAAGCGCGAGATGCTACACACATTGATGAAATTATTGAACATACCGACATCATTCAGATTGGAGCTAAAGCCATGTACGATCAAGGAATCTTGAGAGCCTGTGCTAAAATAAAAAAGCCAGTATTGATTAAACGCGGGTTTGGAACTACCTTACAAGAATTAGTTCAAGCTGCCGAGTTCGTGTTGTCTGGTGGAAATCAAGACGTCATGGTTTGCGAACGAGGCATTAGAACCTTTGAAACGGGAACACGCTTTACCTTAGATTTATGTGGCGTGGCGTGGTTAAAAGAACATACCAATCTTCCAGTGATTTTAGATCCTTCTCACGCGATGGGGTATGCATACGGCGTGGCCCCCTTAGCAAAAGCATGTGTTGCGATGGGGATTGATGGATTACTGATTGAAACGCATCCAAATCCTAAGGTTGCAAAATCCGACGCCTCCCAGCAATTGACCTATGAAGCATTTACACAATTGTATCATGAATTAAAACCTGTAGCGGCGGCGGTTGGCTATAAAATCGTATGATGTATCTAGAACAAAATATTAAAGGCTTGTGCGCCAAACACGGAATGCACTACAATGATTTCTTGGCGGATTTAGAAGTGGATGAAGTCAAAGAATTAACCTTGTATGACCTAGAAGCGATTGCGGATGAATACAGCCTTGATCTCATGTCGCTTTTATTTAAACCTTTATTTCATGCCGAACACATTGCAAAGAAATTAAAGGACATCAAACTTCTAATTTTAGATGTGGATGGGGTAATGACCGATGGCGGGATGTATTGGACGGAATCTGGAGACCAAATGAAAAAGTTCAATACCAAAGACGGCTTAGGAATCCTTGGTCTCACTAAAAAAGGATTTAAGGTTGGAATCATTTCCTCTGGATTCACGCAAATTATGGTGCAAAAGCGCGCTGAATTATTAGGAATTACTCATTGTTATGTCGGACAAGAACCTAAGCTTGAAATTTTAAATGCTTGGTGTGAAGCCCTTAACATTGACCTTCAACAGGTCGCAATCATTGGAGATGATCTCAATGATTTATCCGTAATGAACAAAGTAGGTTTGGCGGCGTGTCCGTCGGATGCCGTGAATGAAGTAAAATCTGCGTGCTCAATTATTTTATCTTCTAAAGGTGGAGAGGGCTGTGTTAGAGAATTTATAGACGCTTACTTGCAAAAATAACAGAGAGATGAACCCTATACGCATCGGAGTAATTAAAGAAGGTAAAGTACCCCCTGATTTCAGAACACCCTTGACACCTCATCAGTGTAAGGTACTCAAAACCATGTATCCCCAGGCCGAAGTAGTAGTGCAATCCAGCCCGATTCGCACCTTTTCTGATCAAGAATACAGGGACCAAGGGATTGCGGTCGTAGATCACTTGCACGATTGTGACATAATCCTTGGAGTTAAAGAGGTTCCAATTCCAGCCTTGATTCCGAACAAAACGTTTTTGTTCTTCTCACACACCATCAAAAAACAACCCTATAACCGAGAGTTACTTCAATCTATTCTTGATCAAAAGATTCGGCTTATCGATTATGAGGTGATCAAAGATAAATACCGCACGCGCTTAATTGGCTTTGGTCGTTATGCGGGAATTGTTGGATGCTATAACGGATTTCTGACTTATGGATTAAAGCATGGAGCCTATTCGTTAAAACCCGCACATGAATGCCATGATCGAAAGGAAGTAGAAGAAGAATTGAAAAAGGTGGTTCTTCCTAATAATTTCAGGTGTTTGGTAACCGGTTTTGGGCGCGTTGGACATGGCGCCAAAGAAATCATCGATTTATTGCCCATTAAGGAAGTTAGTCCCGAAGAATACCTAACGCAAACATACAACGAACCTGTTTTCTGTCAATTGGAGGCTGACGATTATTACCGTAACCAAGCGGGTGGTTTTGACAAGGCTGCATTTTATGCAAATCCGGGGGATTATTTATCGATATTATCTCAATACGCCGCGAGTTCCGACATGTATATCCCCTGCCATTATTGGGATAACAAAGCCCCGGTTTTACTGACTCAGCAAGACTTTATCCAACATAATCGGTTAAAAGTCGTTGCAGACATCTCGTGTGACATTGCTGGCCCAATCGCATGTACGATACGTCCCTCAAAAATCGGAAATTCCATTTATGGATGGAATCCGAATACCAACGAAGAATGTGATTTTAGCTTACCGGAAGCCGTGGCAGTCATGGCGGTAGACAATTTACCGTGTGAGCTTCCAAAAGATGCTTCGGAGGACTTTGGCAGTGAATTATTAAAGCATGTTTTTCCACGCTTGCTGGGAGAGGATCCCGATCAAATTATTTACAAGGCATCAGAGACGACCTTCGAGGGCACGCTCAATGAGCCGTTTTTATATTTAAGCGACTACCTTGAAGGGAAATAACCCCTAATGAGATTCATTAACTAAGTTCCCTTTTTTATCCTGTTCTTTGATCAGAAAGAACCAAAACAATCCGGCAAGTAAGAAGGCTCCTGGGAGAATTAACATGCCAATGCGTAAATTCCCACCAAATTGGTCTGAAACTCGACCTACGAGTTCAGGCGACCATAAATCCCCGAATGCGTGAATCATGAAAATACAAATCGCCATGGCCGAAGCGCGCATGTTGGGTGCAACGCTTTCCACAATTACCGTATTGATCGGGCCCGTTGATTGAAATAAGAAAATCAAGGAAATGGCAATGCTAATCATACTCAGGAGGGTGTTCTCTGTTAAAAAAGAAATGAAAGAAAAGGGAACCGCACATAGAACGGAAATCACTAACAGCTTTGCATAACCAGAGGAACTTTTCTCCCGCCATTTATTGGCGAAATACCCCCCGATAAGCGTACCTAAAATCCCACCAACTACTAGGGTGGGCCCAAGAAAAAGGGAGGCATCAGCAACATCCAACCCATGTACTCGATGTAAAAATGCAGGCCCCCAAAAGGAGAAGGCCCCCATCGCAAAGGTGTAAAAGATATATCCAAGGTTCACAAACAGATACTCTCGATTTGAAAATAAGGACCACAGGCTCTTTACGGTGATTTTCTCTTTAGAAACGGCTCCTTCTTCACTTTGTCCACGCTCCGGTTCAGGAACAAAAAACAACAATGCCGCTAGAAGGAACCCTGGAATCCCAGTAATAAAAAATGCACTGCGCCAACCAAGGCTAGCCGCAATTACCCCGCCTAGTGCAAAACCCAACGCTGCACCAAGAGGAATGGCTAACGAAAAAATTGTAATTGCCTTATTGCGTTTTTTGGCTTCAAAGGCATCCGAAATAACAGCCGGTCCAATGGCACCGAAACTTGCCTCGCCTAATCCAACCATTACTCGACAAAAAATCATGAACGAAAACCCTTGGGCAATCCCCGTCAGACACGTACCTAAACTCCAACCTATAACTCCAATGGCCATTAATTTTTTTCGCGACAAGCGATCTCCCAAATACCCGAAAATTGGAGAAGTCAGAAAATAACCCAACATGAAGGCCGTTGCCATTCTCCCCATGTCTCCATCGTTCTTGATGTTCAATTCCGCTTTTATAGGCTCTAAAACGGCAGAAAGTACATACCGGTCTAAAAAATTAAACAAATTTATCACGGTAAGTAGGACTAACATTCGGTTTGCCCCAGGCATTGTTTTACCAGTTTTCGTAGAAATCTCTGATGCATTCATAGTTACAAACATAACTAAATTGGCGGTACTCCCCCTAATTCATATAATCTTCACATACATTTCATATTGATTTGAATAAATGCAACACTTTTCCTTTATTTTTGCTTCGCTATGGAAATAAAATCAATGATTGAAGCGGCTTGGGAAAACCGAGCCTTATTAAGTGAAAAGACAACTCGCGAAGCGATTGAGTCCATTATTGAATCCCTCGATAAGGGACAAATACGCGTTGCGAATCAATCCGATGATGGCACATGGACGGTAAATGAGTGGATTAAAAAAGCGGTAGTCATGTACTTCCCCATCCGGAAAATGGAAACTATGGAGGTCGGTCCCTTTGAATTCCATGACAAAATGCGGCTTAAAACCGATTATGCGGCGCTGGGGATTCGCGTAGTTCCGGGTGCAAGCGCGCGGTATGGTGCTTTTCTAGCGGAAGGGGTTATCATGATGCCTTCCTATGTAAACATTGGGGCATACGTGGATTCAGGCACCATGGTTGATACGTGGGCAACAGTGGGGAGCTGTGCTCAAATCGGCAAAAATGTACATTTAAGCGGTGGGGTTGGCATCGGCGGGGTGTTGGAACCCCTGCAAGCGGCACCAGTCATTGTGGAAGATGATGCATTTATTGGTTCGCGGTGTATTGTAGTGGAAGGAGTTCGTGTAGGGAAAGCAGCGGTATTAGGCGCAAACGTCGTGCTTACCAAAAGCACTAAAATCATTGATGTTACCGGTCCTGAACCCATTGAAATGCGTGGCTATGTCCCAGCGCGAAGTGTGGTAATCCCGGGATCCTATTCCAAGCAATTTGCGGCCGGACAATATCAAGTTCCTTGCGCCCTGATTATTGGTCAGCGATCCGCATCTACAGATTTAAAAACATCCTTAAATGATGTCTTGCGCGAACACAACATCGCCGTATAAAATTTGTACCTTTGCTTTTTAGAAGCATTATGGATTTCACCCCCCTTTCTACCATCAGTCCCATTGATGGCCGATATCATTCAAAAACAGCTGGCTTACAACCTTATTTCTCTGAGTTTGGACTAATACGCTACCGTGTTTTAATTGAAGTTGAGTACTTTATCTCGTTAATGCAAACCGGAATTATCCCAAACGTTGAAACCGTTAACGCAGAAACCTTGCGCAGTTGGTACCTGAACTTTTCACCTTCCGATGCCGAAAGCATTAAAACAATCGAGCGAACGACCAATCACGATGTAAAAGCTGTTGAATATTTCCTGAAAGATAAATTTGAGCAGCATGATTGGAGTTTTTGCTCAGAATTCATTCATTTTGGGTTGACGTCACAAGACATAAATAATACGGCGATTCCCTTATCCCTGAAAGACGGCATTGCAAAAGAACTGTTCCCTGTGTACGAGGAAGTACTCGGGAAGCTAAGATCCTTAGCAAGCATGTGGAAAGACATTCCCTTACTTGCCCGAACCCATGGACAACCGGCATCCCCTACCCGACTGGGTAAAGAAATTCAAGTATTTGCGGAACGTTTGGAAATTCAATTAAACGTGGCCAAACGAATCCCTTACGCATCAAAATTTGGCGGGGCAACTGGTAATTTCAATGCTCACCATGTAGCATATCCAACCATTGATTGGGTAACCTTTGCCAATCATTTTTTAGGATCCCTCGGACTGTCGAGAAGTCAAACCACCACGCAAATTGAACACTACGATTCCATGGCAGCGTTGTTTGACGCCATCAAGCGCATGAATACCATTCTCATAGATTTGAACCGAGACGTTTGGGCCTATATTTCGATGGACTATTTTAAACAAAAACTTAAAGCAGGGGAAATTGGCTCGAGCGCCATGCCGCACAAAGTAAATCCCATCGATTTTGAAAATGCGGAGGGTAATCTTGGAATTGCCAACGCCATTTTTGAACATTTTTCCGCCAAACTCCCTATTTCTCGCCTTCAAAGAGACCTAACGGATTCTACGGTGTTACGTAATATAGGTACGCCGATTGCGCATACCGTGATTGCATTGCGAGCCACGTTGGCAGGACTGGATAAGCTTGTATTGAATGAAGAAAAAATTCACAACGACTTAGAAAACAATTGGATGGTTGTTGCTGAAGCCATTCAAACGGTGCTCCGGCGAGAGAATTTCCCAAAACCATATGAGGCGCTCAAAGAATTAACCAGAACTCATGAACGAGTAACCAAGGAAACCATTCATCATTTTATTGATGGCTTGGCCGTAAGCGAGGCCGTGAAGCAAGAACTTAAAGCAATCAGCCCATGGACCTATTTAGGCATTCAGTTGGTAGATTAATCCTACTGCTTTGTGTTCCCATAAACCTTGGGTTCACCCAAGCGTTGCCTGTAAATTGGGGCCCCTTGGAAGCGCAGATTGGACAATTATTGGATGTTTTACCCGTACAATCAGGCGACTTCTACACCCTTCGCTACACGGGGGGGGTGCTTGGATCTTATCGAACTACGTGGCACAACCAGCTGGCTTTCGTGGAACAAAATCGCATTAAACCCATCACTGAAATCGGCATTGGAACCCTGGAAACAGGCACCTATTTTGCAGGACAACTCCATCTCTTTATTAGCGATAAAAGCAACGGGACGATGTCCTTGTTCCGAAAACCAGGCGCGAACGATTCTCCACAAAATTCGGAGTTACTTTGCAGTTACCAAGACAATCGCATGGGGGCACAGCCAAATTTTCAAGTGGCACAATCCCAAAACAGGCAGTTTTTAGTCGTATTTTACGACATACCGGGCAGAAAAGAAAATCGGGATGTCTATGGGTATGTGGTGTTTGATTCCACCTTCTCAAAAATACAGCAAGGTGAGTACATGCTGCCTTTTGGTGGAAATATGAGCACTATTAATGAGCATCACATTACGAACCAAGGGGAATATCTGCTTGTTGTCACCGAACACAAGGATCGTAACGATCGGTTTTTTGGGAGAAACTGGGAAAATTACAAAGCACTTCATGTGTATCGTATTGCTAAGGACTCCCTGCAATCCTATCGCATTGCACTTGAGGATAAACGCATTGACGACATTTTAATGAGCAGCAATGAACAAAACCAGGTGGTTATGACCGGACTTTATGGGCGGGGAAATCGCTCCGGCCTTGAAGGGGTGTTAACCGTTACCTTGGATATTACCAGAGACAGTATTGTAGGGTATAACTATGCCACGTTTAACCAAGAAATATTTGAGGAAACACTCCTGGAAAAACAAATGAATCGAGTCACTCGACGCATGGATACACGAGGCGATAGTCCACAGATTTATTCTTACAAGCTCAGACAACTGCAAACCCTTGAAGACGGGTCGCACATTGGATTTATGGAACAATATTATGAACGAACATACACAAATTATGATTCCCGTACAGGAATTACTACAGTAGTAAACTATTACTACTACATGGATATTATTGCGTTTAAATTAGATTTCAAAGGCGCGTTTCTTTGGGGAAAACGGATTCCGAAAAGTCAAATTTCCATGAATGACAATGGTCCGTTTAGCTCCTTTATTGCCTGTAATAATGAAACCTTTGCCTATGTAATTTTTAATGATAGTAAGCGGAATTATTCCGAAGATGGTGTTTTTGACGCGGCTGCAAATTCCTTGGATGGCTTAAGTTTGAGCAATCGCAGAAACGTGGTTGCTTTAGCTAAGATTGACTTAAAAACGGGATCCATTGAACGCACTGTTTTCTTCAGTAAAAAAGAACTTGCCGCCTTGGTGATTCCGAAACAAATCCAAATCGATTGGAAAAACAAAGAACTTTTAATGTATGCCATAAACCGTAACCGAGAAAAATTTGGAATTCTTTCGTTTAAATAGTATTGTAATCGCTGCCGCGCTTTTTCTGTTCAGTTGTAAAACAGAAACGGATAAAAATGTCACGCTGACAGAATCCATTAATGTATCCGTTCAGGATCCACATTCGTATTCAAACATCAAGGAAATTCGTACCGAGCACTTGAGTTTAGACCTTGAAATTAATTTCGACAATAAAACATTGTACGGCGTTGCTCGTCATCAAATGAGTACGTCTAAGTCAACTACTGCCATCTTCGATATTCATGGCCAAGTAATACAGAAAATTACGGTCGGAAAAAAAGGATCGGAAAAAGAAGCGGATTTTGTCATTGGTAAAATGGATCCAGATTCTGTGCTTGGACAACCCTTGGTGGTTAGTATTCCACGAGGGACCACCTTCATTAACATCTACTATCAAACGTCTTCACAATGTGATGCCTTAGAATGGGTGGAGTCCAAACATACGGCCTCTGGAAAATTTCCCTATCTATACTCCCAAGGGCAAGCCATCCTTACTCGGAGCTGGATTCCCCTTCAAGATTCTCCATCGAATCGCTTTACCTATGATGCTACGTTGCATGTTCCCCCCGGGATGATGGCGCTTATGAGTGCGGAAAATCCCAAACAAAAAGCTACAGATGGGACCTATCATTTTGAGATGAAATTACCCATTCCATCCTACTTAATCGCATTAACTGTCGGAGATATTGAATATAGAGCATTCAATAAACAATGTGGGGTATATGCTGAAGCCCCCATGCTTGAACGTGCCGCAACAGAATTCCAGGATTTACCACGGATGATTACTGTCGCAGAATCGCTTTACGGACCCTATGCTTGGGGAAGATACGATGTAATTGTACAGCACAAATCCTTTCCGTTTGGGGGAATGGAAAACCCCATGCTTACCTTTATTAATCCTTCCATTGTTGCCGGGGATAGAAGTTTGGTATCTGTCATTGCCCATGAACTCGCGCATTCATGGTCGGGGAATTTAGTCACCAACCAATCATGGAATGACTTCTGGCTCAATGAGGGTTTTACCGTGTATATTGAACATCGCATCATGGAAGAATTGTACGGAAAAGAACTTTCCAATACGCTTTGTGAAATCGAACATTTTGAATTAGGCGAAGAACTAAAACTCATTGCCGCCTCATCACATCCAGAGGATGCTCGTTTGTATGGTTCATTAAAAGGACGAAATCCAGACGATGGAATGACCAGTGTGGCCTATGTTAAAGGCGCGTATTTCCTTAAAACCCTCGAGGCAACGGTTGGAAGAAAAAAAATGGATGCCTTTGTAACAGACTATTTCGAACGATATAAATTCAAAACAATTAGAACAGAACAATTTCATACCTTTTTAAATAAAAACTTACTTTACCCAAACAACATTGAATTCAATACCGATGAGTGGTTTTACTTGGAAGGGTTACCTGTAAATTCGATTACCATTAAATCCAAACGCTTAGATTTAATGCGGAGCTATGCAAAGCGAACGAACGCGGGTGAAGATATATTTGCTCCAGTAAAAAAGATTCGGTGGATACCGGTAAAAGGGAAAAAGAAAAAACGCCGAGAAACCTATACAGAACAGCTGAATACAAGGGCTTTTATTACCCAGGAATGGCAAACCTATTTAAGAAATCTATCGCTCGGGATCGATACAGCCCGCTTAGAACAAATTGATCAATACGCACATTTTAGTGAGGCGAATGACGAATTAAAATTTGAATGGTTTTTACTTAATATTAAAAAGGAAAACCGTTCGATTCGCGATAAATTAAAGGTGTTTCTTGTGGAAACGGGAAGAAGGAAGTACATCTTGCCGCTGTATCGGGCACTGTGTGCTAATGCGAAGGATAAGGTGTGGGCAGAGCAAGTTTTCAGGGAGGCTATGGGGGGATATCACTCGGTATCCAGAAATTCGATTGCCTCGTTATTTAATCAATGATCTGATTAATTCGCGATTTCACTCATAAAGCGAATTCTCACTAAGCGCAATTCTTCCTCTGAATACAAGCCATCAAACTCATGATACGCATGAATAATATCATCCGATTCCGCCTGATTGAAGTAGTCAAAAATTTCTTCTTGCTCCGTTGGGTCTATTTTATTATCGATGTAATAACTCAAGTTAACCCGAGTTCCTGAGGCGACAATGGATTCGATTTCCTCCAGGATTTCATTGTAGTTTTTTCCTTGAGAACGAGCGATGTCTTCTAAGGAAAGTTTGCGGTCGATGTTTTGAATTAATTGAACCTTAAGGCCTGACTTATTCACTAAAGATTTCATGAAGAAATCTTGGGGACGATCAATGTCGTGCTCTTCAACATAGGCAGCAATCAACGCTACAAAAGGCTCTCCAAAGCGCTGGGCTTTTCCTGTACCAACTCCCTGAACGTGGGTAAGCTCTTCCATGGTAATTGGATACTGCAAGCACATGTCTTTGAGGGAGGGTTCTTGAAAAACTACAAAAGGAGGCACCCCCATCTGCTTCGCTACCGATTTTCTTAAATCTACCAATTGCTCATACAACAACTCATCAAAAGCACTGCCTTTACCCGTTTGAACAAAACCATCTGCATCATCCGTGTTTGAAAAATCATGCTCTTTAAGCAAAAGAAAAGAGGACGGTTTATTAATAAATGCTTTGCCCTCAGGGGTTAACTTTAAAATACCGAACGACTCCACATCTTTTTCTAACAAGTTCCCGATCAAGGCTTGACGAATAACCGCATTCCAAAAATGCTCATCTCGGTCTTTTCCGGATCCAAACCCTTCAAAAGTCTCGTGCTTAAACGATTTAATTTCCGAGGTAATCATTCCTGCTAGGTAAGCGCAATAATGCCGCGCTTTAAACTGCTCTTCTAATTCACGAACCGCCTTCAGCAGGGTCAACACAAATTCACTTCCTTCTCGTCGCTCTCTTGGGTTTTTGCAATTATCGCACTGTTCGTTGCACAGTTTCTCGTCGAAGTGCTCTCCGAAATAATGTAAAATATACTTCCGACGGCACACAGACGTTTCGGCATAGGAAACGATTTCATTCAATAATTGTCGGCCTATTTCTTGCTCAGTGATGGGCTTTCCAGCAAGGAATTTATCGAGTTTTTCGATATCCTTGTACGAATAAAACGCCAAACAAACCCCGATTCCACCGTCGCGGCCCGCACGACCTGTTTCTTGATAATAACTTTCCAAACTTTTAGGGATGTCGTGATGAATCACGTAGCGAACATCCGGCTTGTCGATGCCCATTCCAAAAGCAATAGTTGCAACGATGACACTCGCTTCCTCCATCAAGAATAAATCCTGATGCTTTCCGCGTGTTTCGGCGTCTAAGCCTGCATGATAGGGCAAGGCTTGAATCCCATTCACTTGGAGTAATTCCGCGATTTCCTCCACCTTTTTACGACTCAAACAGTAAATGATACCACTTTCATTCGCGTGCGACTTTACATACCTAATGATCTGTTTTTCTACCTCGCGTTTCGGTCGAATTTCATAGAATAAATTATCCCGATTAAACGAAGCCTTGTACAAGGTGGCATCGAGCATGTTTAAGTTCTTCTGAATATCCAATTGCACCTTGGGGGTGGCAGTAGCGGTTAACGCGATAATTGGGACGTTTGATATTTTCTCAAAAATCTCTCTTAATCGACGATACTCTGGACGGAAATCATGGCCCCATTCAGAAATACAATGGGCCTCATCAATGGCGAAAAACGAAACGTTTACGCTGGAAAGAAAGTCTATGTTCTCTTGCTTCGTAAGCGACTCTGGGGCCACGTAAAGCATTTTAGTTACGCCAGATACAATATCCTTCTTAACCTGAGTAATTTCATGCTTAGACAGCGAGGAATTCATGAAATGCGCCACGCTTCCGTTGTCACTGACATAACGGATGGCATCTACCTGATTCTTCATGAGTGCAATCAAGGGAGAAACAATGATTGCTGTTCCTTCCATGAGTAAGGCGGGAAGTTGGTAACACATCGATTTCCCTCCACCCGTTGGCATAATCACAAAAGTGTTTTTGCCCTCAAGAATGTTTGTGATAATGGCTTTTTGTTCTCCCTTGAACGCGGAAAAACCAAAATAGTGATGAAGCGCTTGTTGTAACTCCATTCGCTGTTCAGTTTCTATTTGTGTTGTGGCCAAAATGTATGATTAACTCGATGTTATAAAAGTGTAAAATTGACACTTTCTATTTGTTACTCAAAGTTAAGAACAAACAAGCAAAAAACAAGTTGGTTTAGAAATTTTAGGAAATATTTTTTTAATCTAATCTTAATAAAGCTTAACCGTTGTAAGCCACCACATTTTTCACCTCAGGCAAATGCTGTTTCAATAAGGTTTCAATGCCCCCTTTTAGCGTTGCTGTGGAGGAGGGGCACCCGGAGCATGATCCTTTCAAGATTAAATTAACCACGCCGTCTTTGAATCCCACATAATCAATTGCTCCCCCATCGTTTTCTACTGCTGGACGCACGTATTGATCCAACAAGGCTAAAATAGGCTCATCAATTTCACTGGGTTCAGCAATCTCAGGACGATCTGCTGCCGCCTGTTTTTCGGCTGCTACCGGCATTTTAATAAGGACCTCGTTTCCTTGGGCAATAAAATCACGAATAAATTCGCGCAATTCCATGGTAATGAAATCCCAAGGCACATTATCTGTTTTGGTGACCGTTACAAAATTTGCTGCAATGAAAACCGCTTTCACAAATGGGAAATTAAACAAAGCTTCGGCCAAGGGAGAATATCCCACGGCATCTTGCCTCTTCACAAATTCAACAGAATCCCCTGTGGCTAGTAAATACTTGTTCGCTACAAACTTCATGGTTGTAGGATTTGGAGTCATTTCAGCATATACGGAAACAGGAACATTCATGATTTCTTTTTTTTACAAAATTACGGACAATAACTAATACCCCGAGATTGCGAGCTGAAAATATGCACGAGGCGATCGAACCCGTGTTTTATCGAAGGTTGGATAGCCTAGTTGGTCCAGCATGGGATAAACCACCGCCTTCGTTGCTTGTCTTTTGTGCCACACAGACGCATGTGCAATTTGATTCTGCAAGGCATCCCTTACTTGCTCTGCATCTATTCCCAGTTCCACACCAAGGGTTTGCCATCCCAAGGCATATTGAACGCCTCCGAATAAAATCCCATGCGAAGTCTTCCCAAAGGGATTCGAAGATAAATCTTTGTATCGCTGTTGTTTTCCTTGGCGCTCATTTTCTTTCACTGGTAAGCCACTCGCCTCTCCGGTCCAAAGCCGAACCCCCAGATGCCCAGACCACAGCAGTTCACGATATCGATACAACAGCGTAGCCGTACGAAACCGGTCCTTTCCTTGTCCTGCAAAAAAATCATTTTCGAGCATTAAAGAATGTCGCTTGATTTCGCCTCGAAAAGCTCCTGAAAACTGGCTGGTACCTGCATTATCCAAATAAACGATGTATGCATAACCGAACGAACTTTCACGCGAAAAATAATTATTCAAGGCACCCAACTCCAAATCCCGAACCGACGTGTTTTTCCCTGTGGCTATGGAAGCGCCCAGATAGGATCGAGATTCGATGAATTGCTTGCGTCCCCCAAAATCCCCCAGCCTGTAAGACAAATCACTCCCGAGCGTTAGGAGAAAAGAACCATATTCCAGTCCTGCATGTGCACCAATTCCGTAATAATGTTGGTGACTTCCAATGCTAGCCGAAAGACGGAACCCTAAAAAAATAGTTTGAGAAAAACCGACGAAATGTATCCCAAAGACCAGCAGAAAAACAATGCGTTTAAGACACATTACTTTCCTTTTAGTTCCATCGCTTTTAAGGTGTTCATCATGAGCGATGCAATCGTCATGGGGCCTACTCCTCCCGGAACGGGGGAAATCATGCTGCACTTCTCTGCTACATTCGCAAAATCAACATCGCCTGCCAAACGCCATCCTTTTTCTATGGAGGCATCTTCGATGCGGGTGGTTCCTACATCGATTACTACCGCACCTTCTTTGACCATATCCGCTGTTACAAACCCTGGCTGACCCACAGCTGCAATCAATATATCCGCGCTGCGACAAACTTCCGCTAGGTTTTCGGTTTTTGAATGTGCTAAAGTAACCGTACAATTTCCTGGGTTCGTGTTTCTACCCAACATAATGGAAAGCGGCATCCCTACAATGTTGCTTCGACCAATGATGACACAGTTTTTTCCTTCTGTAACAATGTGTTTCCGTTTGATGAGCTCTAAAATTCCCGCAGGTGTGGCGGGTAAAAAACCCGGTAAATTCACCACCATGTTTCCGAGATTTCTCGGATGAAACCCATCAACATCTTTCATTGGATCAATGGCTTGCGTTACTTTCAATTCATCAATGTGTGCCGGCAACGGAAGTTGAACAATAAAACCATCAATGCTCTTGTCTTCATTCAAGGATTGAACTTTTGCCAATAAAATTTCTTCAGGAACCGAGTCGTCGTAGCGGATCAAGGTACTTTCGAAACCAATTTCCTCACACGCTTTCACTTTGTTTTTAACGTAGGTCATTGAGGCACCATCTGTTCCTACCAAGACTGCAGCCAAATGCGGAATTTTTTTACCGTCCGCCTTCCGTTGAAGGACCGCGTCTCGAAGTTCCAACTTTACCTCTTGAGCAATTGCTTTACCGTCAATGATTTCCATGTTGCAAAGTTAACTATAAAAGTGCAGACCTTGAACGATAGCTTTTCAACCATGTTCCGTATCTTTGTGGAAAACTAATACGCATGAATCGTTACTTATTTTTACTCTTTTGGCTGCCGTTTTTTAGCTACACTCAAGTAGCGTTTAATGGTTCAGAACTTGGCGTTGAGCTCTATGCAGGTGCTTCAAGTCTTGGCGGTTCTGTTGGAGGAGATTTGAAATATGCCGCCATCTTAAATGAAAATTTTGCGGTTGGTCCTTCCTTCCGTTTGCAGCGAACATGGTCCAATAACCTCGGGCAAAAAATGGGATTTTCCATCTACGGCGGCGGAGTATATGCGCATTACCGCATCAAGAACACCCTGTTTGTTGGTGCAGAATATGAACTATTGAAGAGTCCCTTTAATTTTATTTTCTTTAATTACTCTACGAAACAATGGGCTTCTACCCTCTTTCTTGGCGGGGGGTTTTCCCGAGATTTTAACCATAAAATTCGGGTGAATGGCGGAATATTTTATGATGTAATCAATGCTGAAAACAGCCCGTTCCGCTCCAGTTACTCGGTGCGAATCAAAAATGAAATGGGCCAAGTGGTTCGAATCTTACCTATGATATATCGAATCACGTTTTTCTTTCCCCTAGGAGGTACTAAGGAATGAAAATAGGAATCGTTCTCTATCCAACCTTTGGTGGAAGTGGAGTTGTTGCCACGGAATTAGGTAAAGCCCTAGCCTTGAAAGGGCACCAGATTCATTTCATTACCTATTCCCAACCTGTGCGCCTCGGACGTTTTCAGGAAAATATTTTTTACCACGAAGTAGCGGTCTCTGATTATCCCTTGTTTGAGTTTCAACCCTACGAAACTACCTTGGCCTCAAAAATTTATGATGTTGCTAAACACGAAGGCTTAGACATTCTTCACGTGCACTATGCGATACCGCATGCTTCTGCTGCGTTCATGGCGCAAAAAATCTTGGAGGCAGAAGGAATTTATATTCCCTTTGTGACCACGCTTCATGGAACGGATATCACCTTAATTGGGAAAGATCCCTCGTTTATTCCCGTGGTACAGTTCTGTATCAATGCCTCAAACGCGGTGACGGCTGTCTCAGAAAGCCTAAAGGCCGATACCCTCACGCACTTTAACATTTCTCAAGAAATTCAGGTGGTTCCAAATTTCATTACCACGGATGAAGAGTTACCGAGATCACAACCCGAACGCAGAAGTGCTTATGCCCTTCCAAACGAACCCATCTTATGTCACATTTCGAACTTCCGAAAAGTGAAACGTGTGGAAGACGTGATTCGAATTTTTGAAAAAGTCAACCAAGTGATTCCCTCCAAATTACTGATGGTTGGAGATGGCCCGGATCGCTATGCGAGTGAACAACTTTGTCGTACCCTAGGCCTGTGCAATCGGATCATTTACCTTGGAAAGCTTCGAGAAACGCGACAAGTGCTTGAATTAGCCGATGTATTTATTTTGCCATCAGAAAGCGAAAGTTTTGGTTTAGCAGCACTTGAAGCCATGGCGGTTGGTGTCCCTGTAATTTCCAGTGATACCGGAGGAATTCCTGAGGTAAATATTCAAGGATATTCGGGCTTTTTATCGGCAGTTGGCGACATCAACGATATGGCGACTAACACCATCAATTTGTTAGACCCTAAACACAAACAACACTTTAAAAATCAAGCGCTTGAACAAGCAAAAGCCTTTAGCATTGAACGCATAGTACCTCAATATGAAGAAATTTACCTTAATTTAGTTTCAAAGAAACAGTCATGAATATAGGCGTATTACTTTCTGGCAATGGCGTGTACGACGGCGCAGAAATTCAAGAAGCCGTACTTAGCTTATTGGCCATCGATGAAATGGGTTGGAAGGCCGTGTGTATCTCTGTTGATAAACCTCAACATCACGTAATTAATCACCTGACCGGTGAGGTCATGGAGGAATCGAGAAACATGCTCGTTGAAGCGGCTCGAATTGCACGTGGAGCGATTACCCCCATTGATGCGATTAGTCCAGCAGACATAGATGCCTTGGTAATTCCTGGCGGATTTGGGAGCGCAAAAAACTTTAGCACCTGGGCCTTCGACGGTCCCTCTGGTACGATATTACCTGAGGTGAAATTACTTTTAGTAAACTTGGTTAATGTGGGAAAACCCATTGTTGCACTCTGTGTAAGTCCGGTGGTCGTCGCCAAGGCATTCGAAGGTTCAACCATACACCCTACCCTAAGTTTAGGAAGTTCGGCCGAACCTTCACCGTATGACATTCACGGGTTTAATGCGGGATTAGAACAAACCGGAGCGGTAGCTGCAGAGCGGAGCATTCGTGAGGTTCTTGTAGATCCAGCAAATCGAATCATTTGCGCCCCCTGTTACATGATGGAGGCACGAATCACAGAAATACACGCCAACATAAAGCAAGCGTTGAGGGCATTAAACGAGCTAGTTTGAGTATCAATCCAGAGAAATACAACGAATGGGCTGCCCAACGCAAAGCGTACAGCGACGGATTAACGGCCACGCAGCTTTTTCCGAAATTAAGAACGGGCGACCGAGGCGCACTTGCCTCCGCCATCACCTTGATTGAAAGTACAAATCCGAACCATCGAACGGAAGCCAATGCCTTAATTACCTTATGTCTACCGCACAGCGGGAACTCTTGGCGCATTGGAATCACCGGGGTACCTGGCGTTGGTAAGAGCACTTTCATTGAGGCCATCGGACATGAACTATTGAACCAAGGACATCGGCTTGCCGTAATGGCCATTGACCCCAGCTCCAGTATTAGCGGCGGTAGTATACTTGGCGACAAAACCCGCATGGAATCCTTGTCCATGAGAGACGATGTGTTTATTCGTCCTACGGCGACTGGAAAAACGCTTGGGGGTGTAGCGCAGCATACCCGTGAAACCATCATATTGTGTGAAGCCGCCGGCTATGACATCATATTCATAGAAACGGTTGGTGTTGGACAAAGTGAAACGGTGGTTCATTCCATGGTTGACTTTTTCTTGTTGTTAATGCTTTCGGGCGCGGGCGACGAGTTACAAGGAATCAAGCGCGGGATCATGGAAATGGCGGATGGCATATTAATTACCAAAGCAGACCAAGGGAATGAACAAGCGGCGAAGCATGCAAAGCGCACCTATCAAAATGCCCTACATCTGTTTACGGCCAAAGAAAGCGGTTGGATTCCCAAGGTGGAATGTATATCGAGCATAGAAAAAACCGCGTTGAACCATCCCTTAAGCTGGTGGAAATCCTATTTTGAAGAATGCACAAAATCGGGGTATTTAAGTCATAATCGCAAGGCGCAGGATTTGCGCTTTTTTGAAGAGACCTTTCAGCAGCAACTTAGTCAGTTTATGGCCAATAACGAACAGATTAATAAGGGATATAAGGACTTGCAATCCCAGGTACTCGACGGAAGATGTTCACCCTACGAAGCAGCAGATCACTTATTACAATTAATTACCTCATCGCATGGAAACCTTTAAAATAACCGGTGATTACATCGAACTCATTGCCTTATTGAAAGCAACGGGCATTGCAGAAACGGGCGGACACGCCAAGTACTTGGTGGATGAAGGCGAAGTAACGCGTAACGGCGAAACCGAAACAAGAAAACGCGCCAAACTTATACCGGGTGATGTAATCCGCGTATTTGAACATGAAATAAGCATTGCATGAGCACGGTGTTTTTTACTGCATGGCTGGGGTTCATTGCTTTACATAGCAGTTACATATTGGGACAGACAAAAACCCCTAACACGCCATCGTGCATATACATCCCAAACAACATCAGCGTACGTTGCGACGACTATAACAAGGATTTTACCTTGGAAATAAGTAGCGCTAGCGAATGTCGCATTCAAAAAATGGAAGTAATCTCGAGATGGGGAAACATCCTGTATTCAACGGAAGCTCCACCTTGGGAATGGTATGGCGGGAAAGAAGCCGCAGGGACGTACAATGTGGTGGTTACCTATTCAGAAGAAGCAGGAGAAATAAAGACGAGCACGCAGTCGGTCTATGTGATTAAGTAAGACTGGGTGTTGCCAAGTTAAGTGGATTGCTTAATTCTGAAATTGCAATAGAAATAATTATCTCCATAATGCGCGCTTTTGTGATGATGCGGCAATGAGCCATGATTATCGCAAACTTCGATACGCATGCAATGGCAACCTACTCAGCCTGCTTGGGCATGCTAGCTCAAGAACCACCGAGATTTACACCCATGTAAGCACCAAGAACCTACAACAAATACGTTCTCCTTTCGATGATTTGTAAGAAATAAACGTATATTCGTATATACGCAACAAACCTGCGCTTATACACCCAAATCGGTGTGCTTTAGGAAGGTTTATAGCGGGTATAAGCTAGTTAGCAGCCATTACCACACCCAAACCACACTCAAAAAATAAATTTGCATACGGTTCGTTATTGGTGTATATTTACACCAGAATACAAGCGCTATGAGAAGACAAAGCATTTCCTTTACTGAGCCAAATGATGAATGGCTTAAACGTCAAATTGCCAACAAAGAATATTCAAGTAAGAGTGAATTGGTTAATGATCTAATTCGTCAGGCAAGAAATCAGCAACAGCAAATTGACCTAATTCGATTGAAGTTAGACCGTGCTGAAAAATCTGGATTTACAACTGATTCAAAATCTGAAATCCTTAAGCAATCTAAAAAGTTGCTGAATGGCTAAATACAAATTAAGTAATGTTGCCAAGGAAGATTTGATACGCATCCATCATTATGGAGTAAAGCAGTTTGGGATAAAACAAGCTGACAAGTATTTTGACTCATTCTTTGTGCACTTTGAACGTATTGCAGAAAATCCACTCTCTTTCGAATCTGTAGATTTTATTAAACCCGGATATAGACGCTGTGTTTGTGGTGTAGATAGTATATTCTACAAAATGAATGAAGATATCGTGGAAATCATGACAATCATTGGACGACAAGATCTGAATCAATTGATTTAAACGGTTGCTAACACTGCCTTGGCTACATGCCTCAATAATTTCTTCGAAATAAAGATTTTATGAGAAAAAATAATCTAACTTCGAAATTGAGTTTATTTTAAAAAATTCGGCACGCCGCCAAGCCGCAAAACGTTAGCGGTTAATAGTGAGAATACTGCAGCAAAATAAAGAAAAACAAAAATTCATCGAGTATCAAAAACAAAGTATGCTTGGAGAAAAATCCCTTTCGTTAGATAGAAACAAAAAAATTATATATTTGACTATATTTTTTTGTTATGAAAACAATCCTGTTCCTTCTGACTACAACAATGTTAATCTCTTTACATGCACAACACGAAATTAAGTGTGAAGTGCGTGTCGATAACCAGAACATGGAATACACCTCTTTGATTGGAGAAAACGCATCCAAAACGTTTTTCAAAATGGAAGGGGTAGATATGATTCTATTAAATTTAGCCGACAAAGGTACATACTCGTTAATGCCTGAGGAGCTCCTGGCCATTAAAATGAGGCAAGACATGCTCGACACGCTTGAGGTGTGCAACTGCACCTTTGTTAAAACTGGCTCAAAAAAAACAATTTTAGGATACAGCTGTGATGAATATATTCAAAAATGTACTAGTCCCAAAGGCGCTTCTGAAGTAAATATATGGTATGCGGGGAGTTTAAATATTAATTCAATGTTAATTTCCCCTCTGCGGGGATATATTGCAAATTCAAGCACTAGGCCGAAAGGATTTCCCTTACTTCATGAAGGAAAATTATCGAATGGTGGTAAGGTTAAATTCGAGGTAATCTCAATTTTAAACCGAGAAATAAAGGCTTCAGAGTTCTTGATTCCTGAGGAATACACTATTATCGAATACTAAAATAACTCAAGGAGTGCAATGGAGTCTTGCAAAATAAATTGCAATTTGTGCTAAATATAAATTAGGTACAACCTCGTATAGCAAATTAGCAAAAGAATATCAGTTCGACAAATCAACAATATGAGTCATAATAAATAAAATTGGATTGATAGATAAAACTATCCGTCACTTAAAACATATAACAGCACCTAAAAGAAATTGGCGGTTCAGTGGTTAAATGATCACGCACATGCGGGATTGTGCTTCGTATCAAGTTCAGTGGTGGCAGAAAGTTTTGTGCTTCGAAATCGCCAACTTCTTGTAGCCGCAAACCGTTAGGCGGAGCTTGATATCAAAAGACGTTTAAAAAACCTCAAATTAACTACCCGCTTAACGATAATCAATATGAAAAAAACATGTATTCTTTTAGTTCTATTTATTGCATCTCATTCGTTAGTTTCGGCTCAACAAGGAAAAATAGATACACTTAAAACGAGTCTAAACAAGCATTCCATAAACCTTAGTTATGGAATCCTTTCTGCTTCCCTATCTTATGAAAGTTTATATCAGGGTAAAGTTTTTGGTAGTAAAAACTCAACCATTGTAGACTATGGATTGGGAGGCTTAGCTCACTGGGATGGAGCAAGTCCGTTTATAAATAGTCGTTTTGGAATCTTAACGGGGAGCGGTCGCCGACACTTTGAAGCGAAGGTAGGCGCCTGCTTTTTCTTTGCCGGAGATATGGAGAATATGTTGTTGCCTTCGGGTTCCATCGGGTATAGAAAACAAAAACCGGGAAGTCATTATATTTTCAGGACAGGCGTTGGTTTTCCAGATGCTTTGTATGTCAGCTGGGGAGTTAGTTTTTAATGTCCTCAAGGTGTTTGTTATTCAAGTCATTGCAATGATTTTACTATTGGCGAAGTGATTTACAGACACTGCTTCTTATGAAACCAACCTTTCTACTCATGTTTAGGGAAATAAGATAACCCAGAAGCACCCTAATATCCCTATCTTCGTAATGCATCATGGAACAGGCCACACGGGGTGGTTAAATGGAAAAGAAACGATGCATAACACACGTCTAGCGCAAGAGCCGGCATTGTGACTGGTCAAAAAATTGAATACAAAACAATCTTAACGCCTAACATTAAAACTTACTATTGAAAAACATACTACTCCTTATTTTTATATCCCTTACCTCCTATTTATTCTCACAAAACGGTTTTCTAAAAAATAAAGAACTTTTTCTCGGATCCGACAGCATCGAAGGAAAACGCATTATCGCGGGTATATACCTGGTGTCGACTGACAGTTTAACTGTTAAAATGGACCTCACCATTTTGGACAATTGGATTCAAAAAGATTCAATTACCGAATATCTTGCGCTCGATAAATCAAGCATTACACAACAGCTGTGTTTCGTTCCATATCATTCCGATTCCCTTCCAGCATATCGTTATGTCAATGAAAATGGATTTGAGATGTATCTCGCAAAAGAAACGTGCATCGAAAGCTACAATCAATATGGCGAGAAAAATAAAATCTCCTGCCAACTTTCTTTTGCACTGGTTCATTTACCTGAACAAAAGAAATTCTACGTCAGTTCTTTACCCTTAATGTACCGTAAATGAATACGAGGCATACATAGATTAAACTGCGGCTATCCCCCCCTTGCATGCTCACCACTTTTCCATTCCTTGTATCATACCCAAAAGAAAGCGTAATTTTACGGCAGTAAACTACCTCCATGGATTCTTCTTCAGCGATACGCATCAACAAGTACCTCAGCGAAATCGGGTTTTGCTCCAGGCGTGCCGCCGATAAGCTCATTGAAGAAGGACGTGTACGCATCAATGGCAAGGTACCAGAAATGGGAACCAAAGTCATGCCGGGGGACGTTGTTACCGTAGACAACAAACCCACTCAAGCTCCATCGGAAGATTTTATTTATATCGCATTCAACAAACCCATCGGTATTGTTTGCACCACCGACCAATACCGCGAACGAGACAACATCATTGATTTCATCAATCACCCCAAGCGAATTTTTCCAATCGGTCGCTTAGATAAACCAAGCGAAGGACTGATTTTCCTGACCAACGACGGCGATATTGTCAATAAAATTCTTCGCGCGCGAAATCATCACGAAAAAGAATACATCGTTACCGTAAACCGTCCGATTAATGCTGAGTTCATTCAAAAAATGAGCAAGGGCATTCCCATTCTTGACACCGTAACACGTCCCTGCGAGGTAGAGTTGGTGGATCGCTATACCTTTAAGATCATTCTTACCCAAGGATTAAACCGCCAAATTCGTCGCATGTGTGAGTATTTGGATTATCGGGTAACGAAATTAAAGCGGGTTCGAATCATGAATATTCACCTAGATGTGCCCATCGGACAATGGCGCTACTTAACTACGGATGAAATTGCAGAAATTCAATCCATGGTGTCCGACAGTGCGAAGGCTGTCGATTAAATTAAGGCGATAATTTCTCGGTAATGTAAGATGGAAATCCCAGGATGCTGAGGAAACGTGCACATGGCCGAAGCTAAAACACCTGCATTGATGCTATGGTATTTACCTCCAAAGGTAAACAAATCAAAGAGCGGAGTAAGAAGCTGCCCCAGTTTCTCCGCAGGGCGTGATTCATTGCGCGCCCCAATAAGCATGGACGGACGATAAATGAAACAGCGTTCAATCCCCAAGGCTTGTATACCTTCCTCTACTTCCCCTTTTATTTTTAAATAAAAATTAGACGATTTTGGATTGGCCCCAACCGATGAGACCAGATGGATTTCCTTGCAGCCATGCGCTTTCGCATGCGTAGCCACAGCCATGGTGATTCCGTAATCTATGGCTTTATACTCTGTTAAATTGGGCGTTTTTTTTCGTGTGGTGCCAATGCAGCAAAACAACGCGTCCACAGGACCGAGGGAATCCAATGCCGATACATCGGTAAAATCAGTGCGTACTTGCCTAAGTTTGGGGTGATTCAATTGCAGCGGAGTCCGAACCAACACGGTGACCTGTCCCACTTGGTCATGAGCGAGTAATTCAGTGAGCACATTGGAACCAACGAGGCCTGAAGCGCCAAGCAATACTACATTTTTCATATTCATCTGAATCAAAAGTACGTGAATCTACTTTAACTTGAACGTACCATCGTCCTTGATTTCCCACAATACTTCTGGAAAATCCATAGCACACAAACGCTTGATTTCAGCTAACACCTGTTTATTCGGATCTACGGTGGGTCCACCCTCTCCGAGTTGTTGAATGGAAACAATTTCTCCTTTGATGAAATCTCCAGTATTCTTATTGATGTACACCTTATAAATTGGTGCTATGCCGCTTACTCCAGACAAACTGAAGCGACCATAAGTAGCAAAATTCCCCATTGAATAGGTGATGAACTTCCCTTTGTAGCAATCAATCGCGCGCGTAACGTGCGGACCATGTCCCAACACAATATCCGCCCCATTATCTACCATCAGGTGCGCAAACTCATAAACGTTCCCTCGATTTTCACCGACAAACTCTTCTGTTTTTCGGGTAACATTGGTTCGGCTACGTCCTTCTGCCCCGCCATGGAAAGAAACAATGACTAGGTCGCTAATCTTCTTTAATTCTGCCAGGACCTCAAGTGCTTTTTTGTAGTCGTTTAACTTTAAACACCCCGAATTCGGCGCGAATGCCGTCATTCCGATTACTTTACCATTCACGTGAATGGTATCCCATGGACAGGTTTCTAAGCCGGCGTGCTTTATGCCTTTCTCCTTTAAAATTCGTTTGGTGTTGACGCGACCAGCATTACCAAAATCACCCATGTGGTTATTCGCCAAGGATAATAAGTCGAACCCTGAGTCTTTCAGGTAATCCACGAGATATTCGGGTTGACGAAAGGCATAACATTTTGATGGATCACTGCATTGTTTTACGTCTCCGCCTTCATTCAAGACGGTTCCTTCCAGGTTGCCGAAGGTGAGATCAGCGTTTCGTAAGAGGTCGCGTACGGGTTCTAAAATATTCGCTTTGTTCGGAGGTAAATAGGCTGCGCTTGGGTAGTTCGTACCCAGCATGATGTCGCCTACTGCAATTAGCGTAAGGATAGAATCTGACGGATTATCTTTGACGTTGGTTTCTTTTTTTGACGCAGGCTCAACACGATCTGTTGAACTGGAAGAGCAAAACACCAGCGGCATAGTAATCGCCAATACACCAAGGGCTATATAAAAATTCTTCATGGATAACATTTACACGAAGGTCGAAAATTAAATTTAGTTGGCAAGATTAATCTATTCATTTGGAAAAACAATAGTAATTTCGACTCAAATTTTATCCATGGTCACGATAGAAAATTACCTAGAAAATCACTACATCCACCGCAGCAATTGGCTTCGAGCAGCTGTATTGGGAGCGAATGATGGAATCATTTCGATATCAAGTTTAGCTGTTGGTGTCGCTACGGCAAGTCAAACCAATGACCCGGTAATTTTGGCTACTGTAGCAGGCCTAGTCGCAGGTGCTTTATCGATGGCCGCTGGAGAATATGTTTCTGTGAGTTCGCAAACCGATACTGAAAAAGCAGACATTGAACGCGAAAAATTAGAGCTTCAACAAATGCCAGAAGCCGAATTAAAATTACTTGCAGCAATCTACGAACAGCGTGGATTAAAAAAAGAAACTGCGATGCAAGTAGCCAAAGAGCTAACGGAGAAAGATGCCTTAGCCGCGCACATTCGGGATGAACTCGGAATCAATGAAATTAGTCAAGCGAAACCCATCCAAGCAGCATTTGCTTCGGGAAGTGCCTTTACTGCTGGGGGCATTCTCCCATTGCTCGTCACCTTGTTTGCCCCAATAAAATACATGCCCTTTTTTCTCTATGGATCCACCATCCTATTTCTTGTCCTTTTGGGATATGTATCGGCAAAAACCGGCGGTTCACCCAAAGGAAAAGCTATTTTGCGAATTGTCATCGGAGGAAGTCTAGCAATGGGAATCTCTGCTGGCGTTGGGTATTTGTTTGGGGTGAATGTGTAGATGCAACTCTCTAAGCATTGTATTCTTTACGTAAGCTTTCATGCATAAGATTTTAGCTTAAATGAAGCCATGAAAAATGGGTTTCAGTAATACTTGATTTATTGTTTTGAACAAATAGACTAAACGCCTCAGCGACCGGACCATGGCGTTTTCCTTTGAGTGAAATCAATTGCCATTCCGTATGCACCGGCAATCCGTCAATTTTTAGCATCTTTAATTCACCAGCCTCCAATTCATGCTTTAACCCAATTAAAGGCATAATGGATAAGCCGAGGCCGGCCTTTACTGCTTGCTTAACCGCTTCATTTGACGTTAATTCAAACTTCCGGTCTAATTTCACTTGATGGGTTTTCAGAAATTGCTCCATACGTTGCCGTGTACCGGAACCGGGTTCTCTCATAATTAAGGGGTGCTTAGCTAAATCCCGAATGGAGAATTTCTTCGTGTTTGAAAACGAACGGTCACCTATCAAGTATAAGGAATTGTCCAGTAGTGGAATAGATTCTACATTCAATCGATCGGGAAGAATCGACACCAAGGCAAAATCAATTTCATTTCTACCCAAACTCTCAACCACCAATTCCTTGTTTGTCACATCCATTTTTAAATCAACGCCCGGATTCAAATCAAGGAAAGGTTTTAAGAAAAAAGGAATCACATACTTTCCGGTAGAAACCACAGAAATCTTTAAGGTCCCAGTTAACTCCCCTTTGAATTTTAATGCCTTGTGCCGGAGCAAATCAGCTTGAAACAGAATTTCCTTGGCAGATTCAGCCACTTCTAATCCAAAAGCTGTAATATGAATACGCCGTGAAATCAGCTCGAACAGCGGAATTTCGAATTGATCTTGAAAATTTTTCAATTGAATAGACACTGCGGGCTGTGTCATGTGCAGCTGTTCAGAAGCCTTTGTAACACTTTGATTTTCAACAACTTTAACAAATACATTCAGCTGATTTAAGGTATAATTCATGATAATAATTTATAAACAACATCAAATATATAAATATTTACATATATATAAAAGTAGGCATCTTTGCTGAAAAAATAACCACATGAGAATAACTATTGCAAAAGGAGACGGCATTGGACCTGAAATTATGGACGCAACCCTTCATATTTTACAAGCGGCGGGAGCTGATATACAAATCGATGAAATTCAAGTAGGTGAACAAGTGTATTTGGCTGGAAATACCGCCGGAATTTCAAAGGAAAGCTGGGAGATTATTCGAAAAAATAAAGTCTTTTTAAAAGCTCCGATTACTACACCACAAGGTGGGGGATACAAAAGCTTAAATGTCACCACACGCAAATTCCTTGGTTTGTACGCCAATGTTAGGCCGTGTAAAAGCCTACATCCCTTTGTCCAAAAGAAGCATCCGATCATGGATGTGGTTATTGTGCGGGAAAATGAAGAAGATTTGTACGCTGGAATCGAACACCAACAAACGGATGAAGTGGTACAATGCCTTAAGTTAATCAGTAGACCAGGCTGTGAGAAAATTGTACGCTATGCCTTTGAATATGCCAAGCAGCAAAACCGAAAAAAAGTTACTTGTTTCACAAAGGATAACATCATGAAACAAAGCGACGGGTTATTTCACAAAGTGTTTGATGAAATTGCCGCAGAGTATCCTGAAATTGAGAATGAGCATTGGATTATAGACATCGGCGCAGCAAAATTAGCCGATACTCCAGAAGCATTTGACGTCATAGTTATGCCGAATTTATACGGTGATGTATTGAGTGATGTGGCTGCTCAGATTACGGGCAGTGTAGGTTTGGCAGGTTCGTCCAATATCGGAGAAGAATGTGCGATGTTTGAGGCCATTCATGGATCGGCACCGCGCAGGGCAGGCCAAAATTTAGCCAATCCGTCTGGACTTCTACAAGGAGCAATACTCATGTTAATCCATATTGGTCAAACAGCAGTAGCAGAAAAAATTCAGAATGCGTGGTTAAAAACTCTGGAGGACGGAATTCATACCTATGATATTTACAAAGAAGGGACGAGTAAGGAAAAGGTAGGAACCAAAGAATTTGCAGAGGCCATTGTTGCGCGACTCGGTCAACAACCAAGCACACTAACTCCTGTTTCATACGACAGCACATACCAAATGAACCTTCCGAAATATGAACGAAAAGCGCCAAAAACCAAGACCTTGGAAGGAGTTGACCTGTTTGTTCATTGGGCGGGAAGTAACCCAGATGCGCTGGCAGAGACAATGAACCAATTAAATCATAATGGCATACAACTATCCATGATTACCAACCGTGGAATTAAAGTATGGCCTGATGGGTTTAGAGAGACGTTCTGTACAGACCATTGGAGATGTAGATTCAAAGGGGCTGACCAAAAACTATCGAAATCGAACATCATTTCACTCCTTGCCTTGGCGGAAGAACTTCAGATTGATGTAGTCAAAACCGAAAATCTATACGCGTTTGATGGTGTCCCGGCATATTCACTTGGTCAAGGCCAATAACATATCAAAGCCATGAAAATAAACTTAATCGATGGAGTTTACTCCCTTACTGAAGCCCAAAGCATTCTTAAGGCATTAATTGATGTAAAAATTCAATTCTTGGAATCAAAAATATCCAGTGATTGCAACGAAGAGGATATCAAGCGTCGCGAACAGCGGATACGTGTCCTTCAAGACTATCGATCTACCGTTTGCCAAATGACTTCAGATGAAATTAAAGGCATCGACATTCAATTGTCTGCAGAATCCGTCTCCTTATGAAAATGATCATTGGATTTTTAATTTCAGCGGCATTTTTAGGATATGGCTTATTTAACGCTGATTTAATGGTCTCACAACTTTCTATTGTGGGTTCTGTATCCTGCTCTCTTTTAACGATTGCACACCTAAAAAATTAATCCTATGAATGAGTATACGCTAACCCTTATTAATGGCACTTTTTCCATGGAAGAAAGCCAAAAAATACTGATGGATGTAGTGGCAAGTAAAATTCAATTTCACGAAAAGAAAAAGTTAAGCGCTTTAATTAAAAATCAAACCTTAGATTCTTATTCTGATGAACGAATTAAGAACTTGAAGCATAGCATGGACCAAGTCAAATCACAGTTATCTAGACTTACAGCAGGTTCAGAAGTAACGATTCAATGTGACATCCACATCAAAATAAATCACCCGGAGGCATAATATGTTCCAAGGAAGGCGACTGTGTGTAGCCACGATGCACCAAAAAGAGCAGGTAATTACACCCATTTTAAATTCCACACTTGGGGTTACCTGTTTTGTACCTCAAGAACTTAACACAGACCAATTCGGAACATTCTCTGGTGAGATTGAACGAAGACTTTCTCCATTCAATGCCGCACTCGCAAAGTGCGATTTAGCGCATCAGCTTACCGGATGTGACCTCGTAGTAGCTAATGAAGGTTCCTTTGGTCCGCACCCGAACCTGTTTTTCATTCCTGCAAACGAAGAGCTGATGCTATTGCGGGATTATAAAAACAACCTAAGCATTTGGACGAGTGTACTTTCAACCGAAACCAATTTTAATTCACTGGAAATATCAAACGCTAACCAACTGGGTGATTTCGCTAAATCCATCGGATTTCCAAGTCACGGATTCATCTTATTGTCTGCCGATAGAACTCAAGTTCGAAAAGAGTTCACAACACTAGAGGAAGCACATCACGCATTGACGGAGTTAACAAAAGGGACTGGCCGCTGTATAGCAGAAACTGACATGCGTGCGATGAATAATCCAACACGAATGAAGTTGATCGAAGAATTAACACATAAACTCGTAACTAAAATTAAGTCCGCATGCCCTTCATGCAAAACCCCAGGCTTCGACGTAATTCGCGTAAATTCCGGATTGCCGTGTATGGCCTGTAAATCCGAGACCTCTTCTACCCGTTCCCTAGTGAAGGGGTGTTTAACCTGTCGCTATGAAGAACTCATTGAATACCCGCACAACAAGCGAGAAGAAGATCCCATGTATTGTAACTACTGTAATCCATAAATATGAAAACACTCATTAAAAATGCACGCATCATCAATGAAGGTAGAATAATTGAAGGTGATGTGTTGATCCACAATGAACGCATTGAGTGCATCGATTCAGAAATTAATGAGCCCCATTGTACCCAAATCGATGCGGAAGGTAACATACTAATGCCCGGAATGATCGATGATCAAGTACACTTCCGTGAACCTGGACTCACCCATAAGGCGACCATAGCAAGTGAATCCATGGCTGCAGTTGCGGGCGGTATTACCTCATACATGGATATGCCCAACACCATTCCGAATACACTCACGCGTGAACAGTTGGAAGAAAAATATCGGATTGCGGCTTCTTCATCGGTTGCCAATTTCTCATTCTATATGGGCATCAGTCAAACCAACATGGAGGAGGCGCTGCGCATTGACAACGAAAGCGTATGTGGCATTACCGACGATGGCTTATACTTCAATCAAGAAGGCAGCATCCTTTGTAATCACCCCCAATTTTTAGAACAACTTTTCGCACGGTCTGAGGCAATGATCGCACTCCACTGCGAAGACGAACCCCTTATTAAGCGAAATACACTACAAGCCAAAGATTACTTCGGAATGGAAATCCCATTTCATCAGCACCCCTTTATACGTTCCGTAGAAGCCTGTTATAATGCAACAAAAACCGTGGTTGAACTCGCCAAAAAGCACCAAAACAGGGTCCACATTTTCCACGTATCAACGGCTGCAGAAACCGATTTGTTTGATCACCTTACCCCCATTCGAAATAAACGAATAAGCGCAGAAGCCTGTGTGCATCACCTTCATTTTAACGACCAATGGTACGATTCGTTGGGCAGCCTAATCAAATGGAATCCCGCCATAAAATCCGAACAGGATCGGCTTGGATTAATTGAAGCCTTGAAAGCAAATAAATTAGACATCATTGCTACCGATCACGCACCTCACACCTTGACAGAAAAAAATCAAGCCTACTTTAGTGCATTATCTGGCGGTCCACTCGTGCAGCATGCGCTCCCTGCCATCCTTGAATTATACCACAATGGCTTGCTTACCCTTGAACAACTCGTTGAGAAAACCAGTCATAACGTAGCTGAACTGTATCGAATGAAAGACCGCGGATACTTGCGTGAAGGTTATTATGCGGACTTGGTCTTGGTGAATACCAATGCCCCTTGGAAAGTAACAGCAACGAACATCTTATCGAAATGCGGATGGTCTCCATTCACCGGACAGACGTTCAGAAGCAGCATAGAGAAAACCTTTGTAAATGGAAACTTAGTATACGATTCGGGTAAAATAAACCACACCACCACCGGAAAACGCTTAACCTTTGAAAAACACAGATTCTAATGAATTTATCCTTACTGGCCGAAAACCTAACCAATCCCGCCCTGCTCTTTTTTATTTTAGGAATCACAGCCGTATTAATAAAAAGTGACCTAGAAATCCCATCGAATTCTTCGCGATTCATCTCTCTATATTTATTGTTTGCCATTGGATTCAAAGGCGGACAGGAACTTTCCCATGAACACATGAATGGAGAGATTTTATGGGGTATGGGCTTTGGAGTATTACTTTCAGCATTAATCCCCTTGGCCAGCTTCTTTTTACTACGTATAAAACTCAATGTATCTGATGCGGCCGCAACCGCAGCTGCCTATGGTTCGGTGAGTGCAGTGACCTTTGTCACCGCCATCTCTTTCTTAGAATTTCATAAGGTACATTCAGATGGGCACATGGTTGCCATTATGGCCCTCATGGAGTCTCCCGCAATCATTGTTGGACTCATGTTACTTTCTATTTTCAGAAAAGAAAAACAGGGGAAATTTGAACTTGGATCCATTCTGAAACATGCATTAACTAATGGAAGTGTGGTGCTTATTTTAGGGAGTTTATTCATTGGGTTTTTAGCAGACGCCAAACAAGCAGAAGACATCAAGCCGTTCACGAATGAATTATTTAAGGGATTTTTAGCAATATTCTTGTTGGATATGGGAATATCATCCGGAAAAAAACTCAAAAGCTTCTTTGCCTATGGGTGGTTTCCCATTGTTTTTGCACTCGGATTTCCATTGATCAATGGAATCATTACAGCGTATATTAGTGCTTGGGTCACCCCAGACATAGGAAATCGATTCATTTTCGCTGTACTCGCCGCCAGTGCCTCCTACATTGCTGTACCTGCCGCCATGAAAATTTCTGCACCTGAAGCGAATCCGGGGTTATTTTTACCCATGGCACTGGCCATAACCTTCCCCATGAACATTACCATCGGTTTTCCAATCTACTACAGTATTATTCAATAAAAAAGGCCGGCATCGCCGACCTTTTTAGTTTTAAAGTTTAACAATCGGTAGAACTCCCGAGGCATGTTTCAACACATAACGTCCCGGTGACCAACTGGAAATATCTAAGATTCTTGATTCGTTTCCTCCCAACGCAAACTCAAACAGGAGTCTTCCCTCCAAGGTGTATATACCCACCTCATCAAAAGCG
>DBCM01000042.1 GCA_002293045.1 Flavobacteriales bacterium UBA958
TATTTAATCACACTTGTGCCCGTTTGTTGACTTGGTTTGAACAGTACACGAGGGGTAACGGTTGGTTAGCATGGTTTTAGCCACGGAAAGACTTTTTGCTCTTACCGTTTCTGTGAATTGATTGGACCCCTTGCATTTAATATAGAAATCATAACACAATTCATCTTTTGTGTTTTCTTTCTTATTGCTTTCTGTAAATGAAAGAGAAACTAGTGTAGCTCCTATTATTAAAGAAGGATAAACGATTTTCTTAATTAGGTTCATTGGTGTGATATTTATGTTTACACAAAATTACGCGCGCTAAAGCCAAAAAAGTAGCCGTCTCGGTTTATATATTGCACTTTTAGTGCTATATTTGAACTATTAATTCATGTTTATATGATTGAGCAGCCAGAAATTAAGATTAAGCAATTACGAGAGTTAAAAAATTATACCCAAGAGTTTATGGCTACTCAATTGGGCTTAAGCACTCGGGCATATTCCAAAATAGAATCCGGAGAAACCCAATTAACCATCAATCGGCTTAATGAAATTTCAAGCGTTTTAGGAATAGAGCCCATGGAAATTTTAGGCTTTGATCATAAAAACATCTTTACCAATTGCACCCAAGAGGGAGACTATAACACGATGGGTTCCTCAAGCTATTCCATGCCAGACAAATTACTTGAGCAGTACGAATTGCGTATTCAACAGCTCGAGAGTGAGGTGCTTTTTCTGCGTACGCTGATTAAATAATATCCTACCGATACCAAGGATTCAAAATCCGTGGTATCGATGTTGGTTTACGAGCGCGCAAAGCGAATGAGTGGAGAATAATCTCCAAGATCGGCCATTTTCAAAGCCTTCAAATATGCACTTCGTTGTTCGGAAGATTCAACCAAGGCGTGGTGTCCCCAAGAAAACTTTTCAAGTCCAAAGACATGTGCCGCCATCAAATCCGCCATAATTCGAGAATGCCTCCCGTTGCCATTGGTAAAGCAATGAATGGATACTAAACGATGCTTAAATCGTAGTGTAATTTCTTCAGGGGGATAAGTCTCATGTTTTATCCAAAAGGTGGTGTCATCGATGAGCCCCCTAAATTCCATGGGAATTTTAACCCAATCCACGCCAATATTTGTTTGCGTTTTCCGGAATTGACCCGCCCAGCGCCATACGATACCGAACATGCGTTGATGAAGTTGCACCATGAAATCTTCGGTAAGCACGTCGGTGATTTTTCGTTTTGAGTGAATCCACACTAATGCCTCATTGATATTCGCTTGCTCGAATTCATTCAACTGCTTTTGCGTAGCAATGGTTTTGATTTTCAACCCATCAATCTGATCGGGATCCAACGGCGTTTGACCATCTTGGTAGTTAAGAATTAATCCCATAAGCTTTTTGGCATGTTGTCAGCGAGTTCCCTCGTCAGTCTTTCCAACTCGTGTTTTTGGCTCTCTTGATTAGTCTCTTGACCCTCTAATCGCATGGTTTGATTCGATTGCTTTAATATTTCCTGCGCTTTCTTCTTTGCTTGTTGCGTAATGGTGTTTTTTATTGAACCACTCTTGGGTTTAAAATAATATACCAGTTCCATATCCATGGCATTTGCCGCTTTTTTTAAGGTAGCTAATGTAATTGCCTCGGTTTGTTCCCTTTTTTCAAAATTGGTTAGCGCACTTGCCGATATTCCAACGCGATGGGCAAGCTGCCTTAAGGACATGCCCAATGCCAACCGTGTAGATTGAATCCATCCGAAGGAAGTTCTAATGGGTTGTTTTCCTGTTGTGTAGGACTGGATTAATTCATCCAGGTGCTTTTGCATAAGCGGTTTTTTTAAATTATTCATAACTTAAAGGTTAATAAATATAGTACAAATGTAAACCTATAGATTAAATTAAACAACAAAAATTTTAACTTAAAGGTTAAAAAAATGTAATAAGAAGGCTGTTTGCTCGTTATTCGTGTCTTGGAAAAATAAAACGCTACCGATAATATCGTTATTGAGCTTCAAAGCTATCTAGGATTCCATCGGAATCACATGATATATTATGATTGTATAAAATAAATGTACGACCCCGTGGGGGTCGCATGTGTTGCGGGTTTATTCCAGTTTTGGGTTTATTCCCGGGTGCGGGTTTAAACCCGCACCCGGGGTGCTTCAAAGCCATTGAAAAGCAAAATTATTTACTACTTCGAGGATTACTCGCTGCGCTTAGTTCAACATAGCGAAGCGACGTTGAACTCGTGAACCCAAGGGGGATGTGCTTCAAAACAATCAAAAAGCTAGCAATTAGGGAGTATACGCTAAAGCGTATCAACCCAGGGGGGAGGTCGCCTCAAAACAATCAAAAAGCTAGCTTGCTTCGAAGTCGCAACCTTTCTTTTTTGCTTTTTTCCCGTTGTTAAAGCGAGCTTTCCCACCGTTCTAAAAGCAAAAAAGCCAGATTGTTTACTACTTCGAGGATTATACGCCAAGGCGTATGAACCCATGAGTGAGTAGCTTCAAAGCTATCAAAAGCAAAGCTGCGTTGCATCTTTTGCCTTTTTTATTCGCCTTCACTTACAAAAGCCAGCTTTTGACGTGAGTCAAATAAAAAAGCCAGCCTTTCGGCTAGCTTTTGATGGCTTTGGCGGAGAGAGAGGGATTCGAACCCTCGATACACTTTTGGCGTATACACACTTTCCAGGCGTGCTCCTTCAACCACTCGGACACCTCTCCAGTCAGGGGCAAAGGTATTCCATTTTTTCGGTGTAACAAAACCAAGTATTGTCCCGTAAAATAATTTCGTGTTTTTCAGTGTATATAACCCGCAATTCATATAAATTAGCAAAATTTTTTTCATGTCTGGTTCCTATCATAAAATCTCGTTTGCAGGCGTTCTTATTACCATCGGAATTGTGTTTGGTGACATCGGAACCTCCCCCTTGTATGTGTTTCAAGCCATTACCGGTCAGGGCGCTCACCTCAGTAGAGATTTTATAGTTGGAGGATTATCCTGTGTGATTTGGACCTTGATATTATTGGCAACCATCAAGTATATTTATTTTGCCTTAAATGCCGATAACAAAGGAGAAGGCGGAATTTTCGCCCTCTTTGCCTTACTCAAGGAACGAAACGTTCGCTGGGTAGTTATTCCTGCACTCATTGGCTGTGCCACCTTGCTTGCCGATGGGTTTATTACGCCCGCCATTTCAATCTCTTCCGCCGTAGAAGGAATTAACAACATTAACCCCGACGTACCGGTAATTCCCATTGTAGTGGGTATTATTATTGCCTTGTTTACCATTCAACAATTTGGAACCGCGGCCATTGGTAAAGCCTTTGGTCCGATCATGGTGATTTGGTTTTCATACTTGGCTTACCTCGGCGCAATCAATATTTATAAAAATCCTGGGGTATTGGCGGCATTTAATCCCTATGAAGCCTTTCATTTTGTGACTACCGTTCCGGGAGGCTTTGCTGCACTGGGGGCCGTGTTTTTGTGTACTACTGGGGCAGAGGCCCTATATTCAGATTTAGGGCATTGCGGTAAAGGAAATATTCGCATCAGCTGGGCCGTGATTTCAGCCGTATTAGTCTTTCATTATTTAGGCCAAGCCGCGCTATGTACTTCTGAAGGTTTTACCCTTACCAAAGGAGCCACGGTGTTTTACAGCATGGTGCCTAAAAACCAATTAATTTTTGCGGTCATCATTGCAACCGCAGCTACAATCATTGCCTCACAAGCTTTAATCACAGGGGTCTTTACCCTA